>DAOVFR010000157.1 GCA_030672805.1 Candidatus Krumholzibacteriota bacterium | reverse complement strand
CACCTCGACCGTGTATTTAATGAATACCCCGCCGAACTTCTGGGCAAAAATGCGGAGATCGTTGCATAACGTACCCGCCACGAAGAAACAGAGCGAGAAAAAGGTGGTGAGCAGCGACGTCGTGAATGTGCTGAACAGGATCACCACGGCGCACATGATCATGATCTCGAGCGCCGTGCTGTAGACCGCGGCGATCAGGACGGGAGTGATCCCGAACCCGCTCATCGCGACCGTGACGAGCATGATCCCCGACATGACCGCTACCATGAGCAGTATCGCTGTGACTATGCCCGCGAACTTGCCTATCAGGTACAGGGACCGGGGGACCGGTCTGGTCAAAACCATGAAGACCGCCCGCTTGTCCACTTCCTTGTGAACGAGGGAGCTGCCGATCAGGACGGCGGATACGACCCCGAGAATCGAGATCGCTGCCAGCCCGACGTCCAGGACGATCTTGTTTTTCGCGCCCACCGCGAGGGGAGAGAGAACGAAGTTGCTCACCAGCAGTATCCCGCCGAATAGAATCGAGATGTACAGCAGCTTTTCCCTGATCGATTCCCGGAACGTGTTGAACGCGATACTGGTAACACTGCTCATTGTTTCACCCGCTCCCCTGTGGCGGCGGAAGTCCCGCGCCCCTCTGCCACGAACGGCGCAGGCGGCTCCTTCTCCCTGGAAAGCTCATCGATGAAAACCTCCTCGAGGGAAGGGTGCCGTTTCGAAACCCCGAGTACCTCGGCGCCCGTATTGTAGAGATGCATGATCACGGTACGGACAAGCTTCTGCTCCCTGACAACGAGGAAGGTCTCTTCCCCGTTCGCCTCGATCGATTCGGTGTATCCGGCGATCGCTTCGAGTGCGTCGCCGCGGACGTCCCGGGCCGTTATCTCGACACTGCTCTGCCCCATACGGAAGATATCGTCCAGGCCGAGACTCCTCGTGACAACCCCGTCCCGTATGATGCAGGTCCGGTCACAGAGCGCTTCCATATCGGGCAGGATATGTGACGAGAAGAAGATCGTCTTGTTCCTCCTTTTGAGGTCGAGCAGGATGTCGCGAACGGCCTTCCTCCCCAGCGGATCGAGCCCCGAGAACGGTTCGTCGAGTATCAGGAGATCGGGATCGTGCAGAATCGCCTGGGCGAGCCCCGCCCGCTGGAGCATGCCCTTGGAGAAGTTCTTCAGACGCGATCTTCCGTGCCCTTCGAGCCCTATCAGTCCGGTAACCTCCGCAATGCGTGTTGAGAGTCCGCCGCCGGACATTCCGCTCATGTTTCCACAGAACCTGAGGAACTCGTCAAATGAGAGGTGTGGATAGAAGTATGGATTCTCCGGCATGTAACCGATTTTCGCCTTCGCCGCCATCTCGCCGGCGGGCATACCGAAGATCGTCACCGAGCCGGAGTCGGGTCTGATCAGGTCGAGAACGATCTTGATCGTCGTCGTCTTTCCCGCACCGTTCGGTCCGAGAAACCCGAGGATCTCGCCCGCTCCCGCCTCGAAGGAAACACCATGCAGCACTTCCGTGCGCGCATGGATCATATCATGACGAAACGATTTCGTTACACTATCGACACTGAGTACTTTCATCCCCCGGTCCTGTACTGTTCAGTAAAGTCAACCATCCTTCACTTCGGCACGACACATCCGGTTATTTAAGGATTACGGCTCGCAACTGGCCAGAATCTCACCACTAACTGGCCGTAATCCTGCATAAACACGGCCGATATCGCCCCTGGAATCATGTAATTGCAGAATCCGTTCCTGAAACAGCACCCCGTATGCAGATTACAGAAAAAAAAGGGCGGCTCTTGCGAACCGCCCTTTCATTAGTAAATTTCAACCGTACTACTGACCGCTGGTCAGCGTGATAATCGTCACACCATTATCCTTGCCGTTGCCGGTAATCGAATAGCCGATATTGACAAGGTTCAGGACCACGGGAACGTAACCGGTCTGTCCCGAAGTCGCCGCGGCGCCGTCCATGGGCTCCGTGCCGAGCTTGGTGAACGGGTTCTCCAGCAAAGCACCACCGGGGAGCATAGCGGTGATCGTGTCCCCATTCGGGGTCGTGTCGACGCCAACGTTGCTTGCATACACACCGTCTTTCTGCACCGCGAAATCCTCGGCGGCGAGCTGAACGGTGTGGCAGTTCGACTTGACGGCGGCTTCCTTGGCCCTCGACTGCATGTTGATGAAGTTCGGAATGGCGATGGCGGCAAGAATACCGATAATGACAACAACGATCATCAACTCGATAAGGGTGAATCCCTTGTTATTCATCAGGCACCTCCTTGGTCCGGTATCTTCAAGGCTATCCATAGCCTTGAATCCCTGCATGTGAACGGTCACGAACAACCGTTGTACTCTCTCTTCCAACCGTTCCGCCCGGAAAAGGTGAAACGGTGCTCGGTCAAATTATTCGCAAGTTATATGCCAGGAATCGCCAGCAGGCAATACAATATAACTGACGATGCGACAACCGGTTACTCTTCCCCCCTTTCTCCGGTGTTTCCCTGCGAAGGTGTAAATTGCAATTCTTACTTGCTCCGTGCAATAACAGCACTCATTTCTGCTCCACCTTGTCCCGCGACAGCTTGTAGCGCTGTATCTTGCGGTAGAGTGTCGAGGCATTGATTCCGAGTATCGAACTCGCCCTCTTCTTCTGCCAGTTCGTCTCCTCGAGTACGGAGATGAGATATTCCTTCTCGAGCTCCTCCAGTGTCATCTGTGCTTTTTCCATAACGAGTTTCCGCCGCTCTCGTAAGTGATTTCTCACCTTGTCGGGCAGGTCCTCGGGCCGTATCTCGTTTCCCTCCTGGAGTATGATCGCCCGTTCGATGACATTTTCCAGCTCGCGCACGTTGCCGGGCCAGTAGTAGCCGACGAGAAGTTCCATTGCTCCCTTGGAGATCGTTTTATTCCGGCCGGTCTTGACCGATGCTCCCTCGAGAAAGTGGGCGACGAGCAGCGGCATATCGTCCTGCCTGTTCCTCAGCGGCGGGATGTTGATCGGGATAACGTTCAGGCGGTAGTAGAGGTCCGGGCGAAACCCGCCCTGCTCGACGGCCAGCTCGAGGTTCGCGTTGGTCGCGGCAATGAGCCTGACGTTGACCTTGATCGGAGCGGTCCCGCCGACAGGGATGATCTCGCGCTCCTGCAGCACCCTCAGGAGCTTCACCTGGATCGCCGGCGATGTCTCGCCGACCTCGTCCAGGAAAAAGGTCCCGTCATTCGCCACCTTGAACAGCCCGTCCTTGTCCTTTATCGCGCCCGTGAAACTTCCCTTGACATGGCCGAACAGTTCGCTCTCGAGCAGGTTCTCGGGCAGCGCACCGCAGTTGATCGAAACGAAAGGCTGGTTCGCACGGTTGCTGCGGTAATGGATAGCTCTCGCGACAAGCTCCTTACCCGTGCCGCTCTCGCCGTATATCATGATCGTGCTGTCGGTATCGGCAACCTTGTTGATGAGGTTGAAGACTTTCTGGATTTCATCGCTCTTGCCGATGATCTTCTTGAATCCGGTCTTTTTCTTGAGCTGTTTCTTGAGAAAGAAATTCTCATTCCTGACCCGATGGATGTCGAGGGCGTTTCTGATCACCATCTTGATCTCTTCGTTCTTGGCGCTCTTTATCAGGTAATAGAAGGCGCCCTGGTTCAGCGCGTTGATCGCCGTCTTCTGGGACGCGTACGCGGTCATGATGATAACTGGCAGCGAGGGGTCGATCTCTTTCACCCTGGATAGAACCTCGATGCCGTCCATCCCCTCCATCCTGATATCGGTGATCATGACATCGAAATTCGAGTCCCTGACCGCTTTGATCGCTTTCTTGCCGCTGCTTACGTTCTTAACCTGGTACCCCTCCTTCTTCAACATAATGGAAAGATACTGGCACATACTTTTCTCGTCATCGACGATGAGCACCCTCTCACCTGTCATTAAGCAACACCCCCGAATCTGAATATTCTAGATACCGACCAGCTCATTTTTTAACGACTCTTCATGGTCCGGCGCGTGACCGGCGCAAACAGGAAGTATGACGGAGAATACCGTCCCCGATCCTTCGGAACTCTCAACCTGCAGCATTCCCCCGTGGCTTTCGACGATGCGCGCGGCGATCGAAAGACCGAGGCCCGTTCCCGTTTCCTTCGTTGTGAAAAATGGTTCGAATACATGCGGCAGTGCATCATCCGGTATCGCCGGTCCGTCATTGGCGAAGATGATCTTGACGCATTCCTCGGCCATGCCGCCCTCACCGATCTGCATCGCACTCTTTTCGACGGCGATATCGAGCGTACCGCCCCGTCTCACGGCTTCACACGCGTTCAGCCCGATGTTGAGGAACACCTGCCTGATCTGCTCGTCGTCCGCAAACATCCTGAGCCCCGGATACGAACCGTGGAGATTGATCGAAACACCCTCATTCACCGGTGAGTGTTCGAGCAGGAGCCGTACGTCCCCCAGGCACCGCTCGACGTTCAGCGGCGTGAACGAGGGTTTCCTGAGCCTGGCGAACTCGAGAAAATCGGTGATAATGCTGTTCAACCGGTCCGACTCGCTTATGATCAGATCCATGAGTTTTCCATTGTCCCCGTCGAGGTCGAGTTCGCCCCTGAGCATCTCCGTGGAACCGCATATCGATGCCAGCGGTGCGCGAATCTCGTGCGCGATGGAGGCGGACAGCTCCCCGATGGCCGCCATCCGGTCCGCCTGCCGCATCAGTCCCCTCATCCGGTGCACCTCTGTGAGATCCTGGAACAGGGCGATTATTCCACGCTTCCCGCCGCTCTCCCCACGGAGTATCGAGATGCTGATTCCGAGCGGAAGCGTACCCCCGTCCACCTTTTCGACGACAAGCTCGTGCCTCTGCCTGGGATTACTCGACTCGAGCACGAGGTATATCTCCTTCGCCAGCGACTTCATGTGAGGCAGTACGTCCCCGATGGGACGTCCCTTGAAATCGATGCTTTCATCCAGGTCCAGAATCGAGATCGCGGCGGGATTCAGGATCAGCATCCTGCCTTTCCTGTCGGTCACGATCAGACCGCTGCTCATGTTTTTGATGATATGGTCGGTGTTGAGCTGAGCATCCCGCAGCTCCCGCTCCCTGTCGGCAAGCTCCTCTCCCTTGCTGCTTACGTATTTCGAGGCATACCCGCTCAAAACACCGGTAAAGAAGAAAACAGCGATATGCAGATATCCCCTTACGAGGGGCTGGTACATCGTCGTCGTCGAGGCCAGCCAGCCGCCCGACGGCGATTCGACAAGACAGGCGAGCTCGAGAATGCTGTACAGGATGTATGCCGATGCCGCGGCGATCGCCGTCGCGATGCCCCCCACCACCTGGAAATATATACCGGCGACGATGATCGGAAGGATGAACAGGATCGTAAAATACGAGGCCGACCCACCGCTGAAATGCATGATCATCGTCAGAACCACAATGTCCAGAAAGAGCTGCAGCCAGAGGAGCGGCCGGAAAGCGATCCCCTTCGTGAACGCGACGTAGACCGAACCCGTGCTCAGGTATATCACGCCGAGGAGGCTGTACAGCGCCACGATGGAAAGCGCGCTGTTATAGAACTGGAGTACGATGATCGCGGCGCCGATAATGACCGTTGCAATCACGAGCCTCAGGAAAGTCAGCTTCCTGAGCTTCATCTCGTCTTCGGGATGGCCGGCACGCGGGAAGAAGTTCATTCCTTCTTATCCTCCGGACACAACGTTGATAAGCTTGAACATGGGCAGGTACATCGCGATCAGCATGCTGCCAACAACCGTTCCCATAACGACTATCATGACGGGTTCGATAATCGACGTGAGGGCGCTCACCGCGGTATCGACCTCGGAGTCGTAGAAATCCGCAACCTTGTCCAGCATCTCATCGAGGGCGCCGGTCTGCTCGCCGACGGCGATCATCTGCACGACCATCGGTGGAAACACGCCGCTTAACTTTAATGGCTCGGCGATCGTGTTACCCTCACTGATGCTGGTACGTGTCCTGTTAACCGCTTCCTCGACGACCTTGTTCCCCGCTGTCCGCGCGGTGATATCGAGACCGTTCAGTATCGGGACACCGCTGGCGATCAGCGTTCCCAGGGTCCTCGTGAAACGGGCGACGGCGCCCTTCCTGATCACCTGGCCGAGTACCGGCATGTTAAGAAAGAACTTGTCGATACGGTAGTTGCCCGAATCCGTCTTGTAGTACCGCTTCAGTCCCACGTACGCTCCGACCGCGAATATAAGCAG
>DAOVFR010000278.1 GCA_030672805.1 Candidatus Krumholzibacteriota bacterium | reverse complement strand
TGGTTATGAAACCACGCCGAGTTCCTTGCCTATCCTTGTAAACGCATCTATCGCCGTGTCGAGGTTTTCCTTCGAGTGAGCCGCGGAGATCTGGACGCGAATCCGGGCCTGTCCCTTCGGCACAACTGGATAGAAGAATCCGATCACGTAGATGCCGACCTCGAGGAGCCCGTCCGCCATAGCCTGTGAGAGCTTCGCGTCTCCCAGCATGATCGGAACGATCGGGTGCTCGCCGGGGACTATATCGAACCCCGCGGCCGTCATTTTCTCCCTGAAATACCTCGTGTTCCCGGCGAGACGCTCGCGGAGATCGCTCGTGCTGGAGAGCAAGTCGAGGACCCTGATCGATGCCGCCACGAGTGCCGGAGCGAGCGTGTTCGAGAAGAGATACGGCCTGGACCGCTGGCGTAGAAGATCGATGATTTCCTTCCTGCCGGTCGTGAAACCGCCGGAAGCTCCCCCCAGCGCCTTTCCAAGAGTCGATGTTATAATATCCACCCGCCCCAGTGCGCCGCATTGTTCTACACTTCCCCTCCCCGTCGGGCCGAAGAAGCCGGTTGCATGGGAATCATCTACCATAACGAGTGCGCCGTACTCATCCGCCAGGTCGCATATTTTGTCGATCTTCGCCACGATCCCATCCATGGAGAACACACCGTCCGTGGCAATCATGACGCGCCTTGCGCCTGCCGCCATGGCGCCTTCAAGTTGATTCTTCAGGTCGTCCATGTCGTTGTTCATGTAGCGGTAGCGCTTCGCCTTGCAGAGACGTATCCCGTCGATGATGGATGCATGGTTCAGCTGATCGCTGATGATGGCGTCCTCGTCTGACAGCAGCACCTCGAACAGGCCGCCGTTGGCATCGAAGCACGATGTGTACAGTATCGCATCGTCCGTCCGGAAAAACTCTGCAATCCTCTGTTCGAGTTCCTTATGAATATCCTGTGTCCCGCAGATAAAACGTACCGACGACAGCCCGAAACCGCGTACATCCATGGCCTCTTTCGCCGCCTTGATCAGTTCCGGGTTGTTTGCAAGACCGAGATAATTGTTTGCGCAGAAATTGAGCACTTCCCTGTCGGGCTTCACCCTGATCTCGGCCTTCTGATCGGATACGATAATACGTTCAGTCTTGTAGAGTCCGTTGTCCCTGATCTCTTCCAGTGTCTTCTCGAGATCTTCCTTGATTCCGTACATCGCCCCGGCTCCTTCCCGTTTCAGGCTTGCTGTTCCGGTTCGAGAGTTCCTTTCGATCGGCGTTCCTCAAGGGCACGCAGCATATCAGCGGTCATTGCTTCGAGATCATACTCCGGATCCCATCCCCACTCGATCCGGGCCGCGCTGTCATCCATGTAGTTGGGCCACGAATCGGCGATCGCCTGCCTTACCGGATCGACCTGATACTTGATGACGAACCCGGGCAGGTGTTTCTGTATCTCACGTGTGATTTCCCCGGGTGTGAAATGCATCGCCGAAATGTTGAATGAATTTCGATGAACCAGTTTCCCGGCATCGGCCTCCATCAGATCGATCGCCGCCTTGATTGCATCCGGCATGTACATCATGTCGAGGTACGTATCCTCGCTCAGGAAACAGGTGTATTTCTTCTTCATGACGGCCGCGTAAAAGATCTCGACAGCGTAGTCCGTCGTTCCGCCTCCGGGAAGCATTCCGTTCGAGATGATGCCCGGGTATCTTGCCCCCCTCACGTCGACGCCGTACCGCCGGTGATAGTAGTCACACAGGAGCTCCCCGGACAATTTCGTTACGCCGTACATCGACGTCGGCCGCATTATCGTATCCTGGGGAGTCCCATCGAGAGGAGTCGTCGGGCCGAACACGCCTATCGAACTGGGAAAGAATATGCTGCACTTCTGTTTCCGTGCTATTTCCAGCGTTTTGTTCAACCCTTCCATGTTTATATTCCAGGCACGCTGCGGATCGCTTTCCGCGATGGCTGAAAGAACAGCAGCGAGATGGTAGATTCGGTTGATGCCGTGCTTGCGTACTACTTCCTTGTAATCGTTGAACGACAGCACATCGAGGATTTCGAATGCACATCTGTTCGAAAGCCTGCCGCTGGAATCTTTCTTGATATCGCTTGCGATGACATTTCCGTACCCGTACCTTTCCCCCAGCGCAACGGTCAACTCGGAACCGATCTGCCCGAGAGAGCCGGTGACAAGCACTCTTCTCTCAACAGGTGTACTCATATCTCTCAACTTTCAACTGGTAGTGATACCCTGTAAACGGCAACAGGACCCGCATCCGCTGCTGCACGGAGGAGTCTTGCCGGTGACTGCCCATGAATTATCCGTATCGCTCCATCAGGAACCGAAAAGGTACCATCTTGTATATCGGCGGTCAACAGAAGACTCCCGGCCGCCGGAATGGCCCTTGCCTTCCTGTAATCGATTTCAACATTTTCCTCCCGATCACTGCTTGACGATTTTCAGGGCGTGCTCCGCCGCTTCGACCAGTGCATCAGCACTGACGGGCGAGCCGGCCGCCTTCATCATCCACAAATCAGGTGCGATGCGCCCCATCCTGGCCATGCGTTCGAATTCCGAACCAATATTGCCCGCTTCCTTCATCTGCTCCTTTATCTGGAATGCGATGAGGTGGCCTATCGGGTAGTCCGGCACGTACAGGAACGAATGAATTATGTGCGAGTATATCGAAAGCAGGATGACGTCCCTCGCCCCAAAGACCGGGGCGTAGTACCGGTCCCAGATATCCTTCGAGATACGGATCACCGCATCCTTCAGTTCCGCGGTCGCGGCATCGGGATTGTCGTACATCCAGTGCCAGATCGCCATATCGACGAGCGCGACACCGGCGATCTCTTATGTCATCCAGAAATCGTTCAGCACCTCATCGGCTTCGCTCTGTTCATCGCGGTGCAGATCGAGTCCGAGCAATTCCAGGTCCTTTGCCTGGAACACGAAGGCAAACGCCTCGGTGAACGCGGTGTTGGGAACACCCTTCAGGAGCGTATAATCGACGTCGTTCAGGGAGATGACCTGCTCCACG
>DAOVFR010000079.1 GCA_030672805.1 Candidatus Krumholzibacteriota bacterium | reverse complement strand
CGTCGGCATCGAACGTTCCGTTGATGTCGCGCCAGCGTATCGTGACGAAGTCACCAACGCGGAGCTTCGTCTGATCGGCCGTCTGTTTGCCGATGAGCGCGGGGATCAGCCCCGAGGCACCCACTTTCAGCGCGGCCGACGGGATGTTCAGTACATGTTGATCCGGATCGATCCCCTTGAGGAGCGTCGACTGAACGCGTCCGCCGGGATAGACCGCGCCGGATGCAATGAGAATCGGTGTGGCCTCGCCGCGCGAAACCAGCGCTTCCAGTCCGGGCGACAGCGGCGCATGGCTTTCCTCGAACGTGAACGGGTCATAGGGATCGTACGAATTGTGCCAGAAATGCCCGCCGCCCAGCTCCACGTCGATCGACGCGTTCATCGCGTATTCGCTCATTCCATGGATGAGACCCTGGACCCAGATGATCATGACAAAGACGAGCGACAGTACGAAGACGTTGAGCCATGTTCGGAGGCCCGCGCCCATGAGATTTCGGATTGCCAGCTTGAGTATAAGCATTGTCTCACTTCCCCTCAGCAGGACCGCGGAGCCGTCTCGATGTCTTCGACGACCTTGCCGTCGTTGAGTGTCACCTTGCGGCGAATGTACCTGATGACCTTTTCGTCGTGTGTTGCGAATATGAACGTCGTGCCGAGCTCCATGTTCAGTGTGACCATCATCCGAAGGACGTTGTGGGAGTTCTCCGCGTCGAGGTTGGCTGTCGGTTCGTCCGCGAGGACGATCTTCGGTTTCTTCACCATTGCCCGGGCAACCGCGACGCGCTGGCTCTCACCGCCGGAGAGCTGTGACGGCCTCGAATTGATCTTGTCGGTGAGTCCGACCCATTCGAGCATCTGCAGGACCGCTTTTTTGCGTTCGTCCGGTCCCATTCCGAGCAGGAGGAGTGGAAACTCGACGTTCTCGTAGACGGTATATACCGGCAGCAGGTTGTATGTCTGGAAGATGAATCCCAGATGCTCGTTGCGGAGCCGCGCCGACTGTTTCTGGTTGAGTTTCTTCGTGTCCTTCCCGATCACAACCGCGCTGCCGCTCGTTGGACAATCGAGCGCTCCGACGATGTTGAGCAGTGTTGTCTTGCCCGAACCGCTCGGACCGACAAGTCCCATGAATTCTCCCCTCTCGATGGTCAGGTCGACGTCGTGCAGAGCCGTGAAACTGCCTCCGCCGATCGGGTATTGCTTGACGAGGTCTCTTGTTACGATTAGTGCTCCGTTTATCATGACGTCTCCTTGATTTCCCCCTCAGTGGTTTATGATGACAATTACCTGTCCTCCGTATCCAGTGCCCGGGATGTTTCGCTGGAAAAACGCGGCCTGCTCTCCGGCGCCGGGATAATGGAACGCGTTCACGTTCAGGATCACGTAATCCCACGTTCGCTGCCAGGAGAGGTGCGGGTAGAATTCATCGTCTTCCCATGAATAGAGACCGATTGCTCTCAGGTTGTCGCTGAAACCGAGCGGGTAGTTCAGCGAGAGTGCCGAGACCTGCAAGTCCTCGTCCCGGCCCGATGCTGTCTCCGAAGAAACGATCGCCATGTGTTCATAAAGTACGTGCAGTCCGTTACCGGTACCGATCGTGTAATCGGCGCCGAGCGAAACTATCTTCGTCCATTCGAAGAAACGGTGATCGACGAATGGCCCCTGATCCGGCCGGTCGAGACGCTGCTCCTGCAGAACCGCTTCGAACCATAGCCCGATCTCGATATCCCATCGACCGTCCAGCGCAAACCTGTTTTCCCGGTAATCGTTCGTGCCGACAACCCAGGCATCCACCACGCGAGTATGAACGCTGACGGCGAGTTCTCCTTTCGGTACCGGATACTGGAAGCGCCCGCCGAATTCCGTTTTCCCGTCAGCCGTTTGAAGGAACTCGTAACCTTTCGGGTCGTCGTTCCCGTAGAGGCACCAGAACCAGAGCCCTGCGTTGTTCATTGCAGTGTACGTGAACCGAAGGGCATGGACACCGTCCGTGAGCTGGAGCGGGTCCCGTGGATCGAGGCGGTCGAACCACATGAGCGGGCGGAGCATGTAGCCGGGCCCGAATTCGATCTTCTGGAGCCCGATGCGCATCTCGGTCCGCGGTGTGGCGAACCTGAGTTTAAGCCGGTACAGCTCGAGGTCGAATTCGTCCGAGCCGGCCGGGCTTCCCATCGTTGCGAAGATGTTCAGCGAGGCCTCGAGGTCGACGAACCGCTCGCCTCCGAGATTCTGTATTATTCTTCCCAGTGGAATATAACGGAGTCCGGAGTTGTAGGACCGCTCGCCTCCGTTCCTCGCCTCGACATGGAATCCCGAGGCCTGTCCCTGGATTTCATGCGTGGCGGCGGCCGGCCCCCGCGCGAATGTGCACGTGAGAAGAAGGAAGGCAAGGGGACAACAGCATGTCATGGTCCTGTGTGCTGTCATTCTGTTCGCTCCCTCTCTCCGGATGGCATGATCCCGAAGAAGAAGAAATCGTTGACTTCCCGGACGAACTCGACGTAGTCGGGATAGAGCTTTAGCAGGTCATCGTCCTGGACGAGTTCCTGCATTTTCTCGATGACCTTGAGAACGAACTCGGGGCGCATCTTTCTCATGTCGCCCTTTTCCTGGGCGTCCTCGAGAAACCCCACGAAGAAGGCGATGTTTTTCCCACGCAGCTCCTTTACGAAATCCTTCATATCCGTGTGGATATGGATAATTTCGTCGATGAACTCGGGGCTCATCCTCGATAGAAGCTCGATCTTGTGCCTGACGAGCTGCCGCATCTTCTCCTGAAACGGGATGTTCTGCCTGTTCATCTCATCAAGCTTCGTATACGATTCCCGGATCCATCCGCTCCAGATGTGTTTGAGGAGTTCGTACTTGTTGGGAAAGTACTTGTAGAACGTCATCTTGCTCGTTCTGGCCTTCCGGCAGATCTCCTCGACGGTGACACGCCTTATACCGAACCGGGTAAAAAGTTCTGTCCCTGCCCCGACGATCCCGACCATCTTTTTCGATGTCTTTCCTGGCCTCTGCTCAGTCATTTGGAGGTCTCCCCAGCAATAGAGTTTACTATTATTGCGTGTATTTACTGTTTTCGTACATATTGTACAAAACAGTACAAAATATTGCAAGAAAAAAATTACGAATCATGGTATTTTTTACTTAATTCGTCCATTGAGTATACAATCTATTCTATATACGCTGCATTAAGAACGTCTTGAGAAATAGATAAGGCTAAGCTACGATGATTTCAGGCAATAACGGGAATCTATATGAAAGTACGGACGAAAAAATCGGAGCATTCCGCCTCAATCGGCTGGAGAGAACGAAGACGTTCCGCTCTGATAATCGTTTCTGTTTTTATGCTGGCACTCTCTATCAGGTTCCTCTACCTGTGGGAATATTCAAGCTGTCCCACGTTTCGGGTTCCGGTCGTCGATTCGGAAACGTACGATCGCCATGCAAGGCTTCTTGCCGTCGAGGGAGAGATCGATCGACGGTTTTTCTGGCAGGGATTCTTCTACCCGTTTTACCTCGCCGGAGCATATGCACTAACCGGCGGATCGATTCTCTGGGCAAGAATAATCCAGGCGATGATCGGTTCGGCTCTCTGCATGCTGGTATACAGGCTGGGGAGCGAGATATTCAACCGGAAGACAGGCCTGGTAGCAGGGATTCTTGCCGCACTTTACGGCCCATCTGTTTTCTTTGAGTGTGAATTGCTCTCAACGGGATGGGCGGCGGTCTGGTCGGTGGTATTGCTGCTGCTCATCCTTGCGGCCGGAATGCGGCATGATCTGTTTCTGTACGTGTTCTCCGGAATAGCCGGCGGGTTGAGCATTATCACGAGGGCGACGTTCGTGCCGTTCCTCGCTGTATCTTTCGTGTGGCTTCTGTACCGCTTTCAGCGTTCGAGGCGATCACCGAAGGCGACTGCCCTGCGGGCTGCTGTATGCGTTTCCGGGTTCCTTCTCGTTGCGATACCGGTATCGGTTATGTGCTACCGGGAAACGGGGAATTTCAACCCGCTCCCGCAGTCAGGACCCATCAACCTCTTCATCGGGAATAATCCGGACACCGATAGGACGATCATGATCCGCCCCGGCGCGGAATGGCGGGAGCTGACACGCATGCCGGAGCTCCACGACTCGAAGAGCGAACATGACGACAGACGCTATTTCATGGGATTATTCTGGAATTACGTCATGCTTCATCCCGGGGACTACCTGCGCGGGATCGCCGGCAAAACGGTCCGGTTCATGAGCTCGAGGGAGCTTCCGCGGAACGTCGATGTTTATACGGCGAGGGGCTATTCGCGGATTTTCTCCGTGCTGACGTGGAAGGCGTCCCGCTTCGGCTTTCCGTTCGGTGTATTGCTTCCGTTCGCCATGCTCGGTCTTATCAGACGGCGGAGGGAGATTCCGGCGCCTGTCTGGTTTTACCTCGTGCTCTATCCGCTTTCGATAATACTGGTTTTCGTCACATCGCGCTATCGGACGCCGGTGATGCCGGTGATCGTTGTTCCCGCGGCGGCCGGGGCAATGGAGTTGTACGGTGTATTCAAGAAGAGACGTTGGAAGATGTCCGCGATAATGACGGCGGCCGTTGTTGTGATTGCCCTGATCTCGAGCGCGGCGGGTCCATTCGTCACGGAGGACCATGATTACGAGGCGGAGATGCATTGCTCGGTCGGCTTCGAGTTGGGAAAGCAGGGCAGACTCGAGGAGGCTGAAGTGCAGCTCAGGGAAGCGCTCGAACTCGAGCCCGGTTATGGTGATGCGCACAAGCATCTCGGACTCGTTCTGAGCGGGCAGCGCCGCCATGAAGAGGCGCTGAAGCATTTAGAACAGGCACTGAAACAGAAACCCGAATCGTACCTTCTCCGGTACTACATCGGGGTCACCCTTTTGAATCTGGGGCGGGATGAAGAGGCAAGGGAGCATCTCGCGGATGCGCTCGCTCGTGCGAGGACGGCCAAAGAATCGTCACTCGTACGGCAAATCGAGCAATTGCCGATCGTTTCCCCTCCACATCCTTGAGTCGAGATATTTTATAAGGTCGGTGTAGACTTATCTATACGGGCATATTATATTCACCACATTATAGCCTGCGGGCGGGTTCCGGCAGCGTCCGGAGCGTCCAGAACCACGAGTCATGTTCAAGAATAGAAAGCGGACAGGCCACCGTGCCACGAATCCGGAGGTGATCGATGTCTAAAGAAATTCTGAAGAAACTTCAGATCAAGGATGAAAACCCCGGTGCCTGCTGGGGCCCTGACGGGTGGGTCGAGGACAAGGAGGGAAAGACGATTACATCCTACAACCCGGCGACCGGCGAGCCTATTGCCCGGATCATGCAGGCCACCGAGAAGGCGTACGATACGGTTGCATCCCGCGCGGACGAGGCATTCAGGACGTGGCGCATGCTTCCCGCCCCCAAGCGCGGCGAGGTGGTGCGCGATCTCGGCGGCGCCCTGCGCGAGCTCAAAGAGCCGCTTGGCGACCTGGTCACACTCGAGATGGGCAAGATACGCGCAGAGGGGCATGGCGAGGTCCAGGAGATGATCGATATCTGCGATTTCGCCGTCGGTCTCTCGAGACAGCTCTACGGGCTGACAATGCATTCTGAGCGCCCCGCACACCGCATGTACGAGCAGTGGCACCCGCTCGGAGCCATCGGCGTGATTTCCGCCTTCAACTTCCCCGTGGCGGTCTGGGCGTGGAACGCGGCCATCGCGGCGGTCTGCGGCGATACCACCGTATGGAAACCCTCGTCGACAGCGCCACTCACCGCACTTGCGGTGCAGCACATCTGCAACAGGGTCATGGCGGACCATGGTCTGGAGGGTATCTTCTGCTTCGTGGCGGGACCCGGAAGCAGCGTGGGCGAGCGGCTCATAAACGATCCGCGGATCAAGCTCGTATCTTTTACCGGGTCTACCAGGATGGGGCGGCGCGTGTCCGAGGTGATGGCCAAAAGATTCGGCGGCGCCATTCTGGAGCTGGGCGGCAATAACGCCATTATTGTCACCGGATATGCCGATCTGGATATGGCCGTTCCCGCCATCGTGTTCGGTGCGGTGGGTACAGCCGGCCAGCGCTGCACGTCGACACGCCGTATCATCATGCACAAGTCGATCGCAGAAAAGCTCACCCGGAGCCTGGTCAACGCCTACAGGCAGGTGAGGATCGGCAATCCTCTCGATGACGATACCCTGATGGGGCCGGTTGTCAACAAGCAGGCCGTGACCGACATGTTCAATGCCATCAAACTGGCAAAGGAACAGGGCGGTGAGGTGGTCTGCGGCGGCAACAGGCTTCCCGATAAGGGAGAGCTCTTCGTGGAGCCCACCATCATCAGGATGCCCGCCCGGACCGATATTGTGAAGGAAGAGACATTCGCACCCGTGCTCTATCTCCTCGAGTACGAGACCATTGATGAGGCGATAGAGATCCACAACGGCGTGCCGCAGGGGCTGTCCAGCGCGATCTTCACCACGAATCTTCTCGAAGCCGAGCAGTTTCTCTCCCATGCGGGCTCCGACTGCGGTATCGCCAACGTCAATATCGGGACGTCAGGCGCCGAGATCGGTGGCGCCTTCGGCGGCGAGAAAGAGACGGGCGGAGGCCGCGAGTCCGGTTCGGATGCCTGGAAGGGTTATATGCGGCGCCAGACGAACACTGTCAACTGGAGCAAGGAAATGCCGCTGGCCCAGGGGATCAAGTTCGATATCTAGCTATGGTGGCGGGCTGTACAATCGAAACCCGGCGGTTTCCCCCCTGACGGGAGGAAAATTCCGCCGGGTTCTTTTTCAGGGCGGACCGGGAACAGGATCCAGGATAAGGCTAACGCTCCGTTTGCGATCTGTTTCCCCAGAATTCGAACAGCCGTTCCAGCTCGTCGTAGATCCGTTCCGCCCCGAACCTTTCCGAAGCCATCGATCGACCTGCCGAACCCATTGCCGCTCTCCGTTCCGGGTCCTGGTAGAGTTCGAGAATCGTCTCCGCGAGCCTTCCGGGATCTTTTGCCGGAACAAGAATTCCCGTTCTTCCATCTGTAACGATCTCGGGCAGGCTGCTCGTCCGTGAGGCGATCACCGGCTTTCCCATGAGTTGGGCCTCGAGAGCCGCGAAGCAGAACCCCTCGTACAGGGAGGGGACAATTATGATATCCGCCGCCTCGTAGTAAGGCTGCACTTCCCGGACATGACCGGTGAAGGTTGTGATTCCGGAAATGTCGGCTTTCTCCGCCATCTTTTCGAGGCTGCCGCGAAGCTCGCCGTCGCCGACAACGAGTAGTGACAGGCTGACACCGGATGATACGAGGCGTGTGACAGCCTCAAAAAGGTATCTGTGACCTTTCTGCCTGGAGAGGCGCCCCACGACGGCAATGACGAATCTTTCCTTTCCGATGCCGAGCTCGCGACGGACGTCTCTTGCCCTGTACCGTTCGAACGCCTCGATATGGACAGGATTGTATATGACGGTGATGCGGTCTTCCCCGTACCAGGGAAAACTGGCACGGATCGTTTCTTTTGTCGCGAGTGAGTTGGCAATGATGGCGTCTACAGCCCGGAAATCGTGCCTGTGGAATGGATGGTCGCTGATCGGTCTGTCGAGCCCTCTCCTGAAGATAAGGGGCGCCTTTCCGGCGGCTCCACCCAGACGATGCGCCAGCCTGACGTCCTTGCCGCAGTTGGCGACGATCAGATCTGGAGGATTCTCTCCCAGTGTCCGCCGTAACCGTTTCAGGGTCCCGAACCGGCGCAGCCACGTGTTGGGAACGGCCTCGCACAGGATCCCGAAACGGGCCGCCTCATCGACGATCGCTCCGCGTTCAGCGGCGACGAGGGATACGTCGTGGCGGCGCCTGCACATCTCGACGGCCGTGTCGACGGTCCATTTCTCGCCGCCCCCCCACAGGGCGATTGTGTTTATAAAAACCAGTTTCATATCGATTCGATCAATCTCCGGTTGCCGGGCTCCCGCCAGCGGTCTAAAGGGAGTGCGCGGGAGACTTTGATTATAGATGCCGGGCCGCCGGGATATCAAACAGTAATCCCCCTTGCGTCGCCAGGCCGGCGTTCGCGGCGTCACCGGGCGGGCGCATTGCCAGAGCCGCCGGGTCGGCGTTCGCGGGGTCACCGGGTCAGTGTGCGCTGAACTACGGGCCCGGGGGCAATCTTAACTGCTGGACATACCATTGCCGTGGTGCTATTTTGTTCTTTCGAACCTATGGTTGAAAAACAGCATCGAGAGAACGGTCCGGCGGCCGCCGGCCAGGATCGGATGCAAGATCAGGTTTCGAGGAGGATCGTAACAATGCGCAGGATAATTGCTGTTATTGTTGTTTCCGCACTTGTCGCCGCTTTTGCGTCGGGTTGTTCCAGGGACGCATCGAAGGAACAGAAGGTTCCCGCCGGCGAGCAGGCTGTCGAGGAGGAGCATGCAAGCATGGAAATGGCGTTCAAGGTGAATGGAACGGTCATCACCCGGGGCGAGGTGCTCCGCGTGGAAAATATGATGAAACAGCAAATGCAGGCAAGGAGCACCCCGCAACAGGTCGAGGCGATGAAGGGATTCATCCGTAAGCAGGCGGTTATGAACCTGCTCAACAGGGAGCTTTTCGAGATTTCATCGGTGGAGACCGGCGTCTCGGTGACGGAAGAAGAAATCGATGCGAAAATGGAGGAGATCAAGGGCCGGTTCGAATCCGAGGATGCATTCAGGGAGCAGATATCCGGCGGCGGCCTGGACGAGGACGGGTTCAGGAAAGAAGTCGCATCCGAAGTCAGAATAAATAAGCTTTTTGATGATATAATGAAGACAATCGAACAGGTTGCGGATGATGACATGAGGGCGTACTACGATGAGAACATCGAGCGGTTCCTCAAGCCGGAAGAGGTGCAGACGAGCCATATACTCATAAAGGTCGAGAGTGCCGATACGGATGAGGTGAAGGTGGAAAAAAGGGGAAGGATCGAAAAGCTGCTCGAGGAGATAAAGGGAGGGGCCGATTTTTCGGAACTTGCGGCACAGAACTCGGACTGTCCTAGCAAGGCGAAGGGTGGCGACCTCGGCAGCTTTGCCAGGGGTTCAATGGTCAAGCCGTTCGAGGATGTCGCGTTCGCGCTCAAGGTGGGAGAGATGAGTGGAATCGTCGAAACACAGTTCGGTTACCACATTATCAAGTCGATGGGGCGTACACCGAAGAGCACGATCCCGTTCGAGAAAGTGAAGGAAAAGATCTCCGAATTTCTGAAAGGGCAGAAAGAACGGGAAATCATCAACGCTCATCTCGAGAAACTGCGATCATCGGCGGCGATCGAGTACGCCGATTCCACGTGGATGCCGGAATAATCTCTTCCGGCACTTGCGCCG
>DAOVFR010000280.1 GCA_030672805.1 Candidatus Krumholzibacteriota bacterium | reverse complement strand
CGTGCCGGAAGGGGACAGGGGTAAGCTGCTCGGGATCGTCAACCGTAACATCGAAAAGCTCATCTCCTACCTGGACGAGTTGCAGAAGGTGTTTATGATCGAATCGGAAGAGATGTGTGTATGCCGTACGATGCTGAGAATGAAGAGCGAGATTGAAGGGCTGTTTGCAGAGTTCGACAGAGCGGGCAGGGTGAGAGGCACGCATGTCAGGGTTCCTGATGTAACGGTGTTCGCCGGGAGGGGAAGGCTCAGGGATTTCATCTCGACGGCGGTGAACGCTTTCCAGAAGTGGACCGGCGAAGTTCCCTTCGTCGAGTGTGTCTCGTCCGTGCACGGGGAACATGGATATCCCGGCGACCAGCGGCGCTTCAGGATCTCTCTGATTCCCCGGTTCATGGACCGGTGCGTCGAGGAAAGGAAGAACCTTAAGGATTTTCTCTTCTACTACGAGGTGCATCTCGGACTGGTGCTGAACAGGCTCGCCGCCGCCCTCGAGGGTGAGATGGAGATCAGCGCGAGGAATACGATAAATCTGACGCTTCCGATGAAGCCGGGGTTTCACCGGGAGAAAGACCTCATCCACCCCCTCTACATGATGGTCGAGCGGGCCGAGCTGACCGGGACCGAGTTCCATCTCGTGGACCTGAAACTCACCGGGGTGGTCAAGGAAGAAAACTGGCACGAAAGGCTGCTCGACAAGTATTTTCACAGATGTTTCCGGGAACATGGCATTATTTCGAAGGGGGACGAGCCGGCGAGCTATTCCCTCTTCATCATGAGCAGGACGGCTTCCCAGGTCAGCGATGGTCTGCGAGAGATCGAGAAGCTGTTCCGGAGATCGTGCAGGTCGAGGGGCGATGAAATCTATCCCACCGTGCATTGGACCATCCGCTTCACGCGCACACCCGGCACGCAAACCGCGTCACCCGGCATCCACCTGGCCGAGGAATTCGTATAGTAGAGGAATTTGTATAGACGGGCTACTCGGGAAGCGTGCTGAAGAGATTTTCCGGGTTGATCTTGGTCTTCTGTTCCCGCTCCGGTCTCGATCCGGGCTTCGCCGCCGGTTTCGGTCTTTCCGGTGACTTCATCGAAAGCAGCAGCAGGCTCAACGGTTCTGAGATCGTGTGCCTCACGTTCGGCAGGTGGTTGTTGAAGCTATAGGCGCCGGAGTTGAGATCCATCAACAGGTGGAAGGCTTTCTTGCCATCGAAGCCCCGCCACCTGGCATGAACGATCTCACCCTTCTCGAAGTAGATCTCTCCGCGCGTCTTGCCGGAGGAAAGGATCAGATGTCCCGTCTTGAGGTTGCTGTTGATCAGGGACACGATATCGAGGATCGGGATGAGGCTGAGGCTGCCCTGAAGCGGATAGCTTTTCCGTTCCGCCCTTCGCTTGAGGTTGACCGCAAGAAGGACCGCCACAATGGCGAGGATAGCGATGAGCAGGTTGCCTAGAACGAAATCGATGACCCTGGCCGCCGGTTGCTTGAGGTTTTTCACCACTTCGAGACATTTTCCGGCAACCTTGTTCCCTTCATTCTTTATCTCTTCCCCCACGGTCGCGAGAAGCTCCAGCTCACCGAGCTTTTCACGTGCCCACGTGTTTTCCGGGTCCCGGGCAAGAACCGCCTCGAGCGCTTCGCGCGCCTCCGCCTTCCTCGTGGGAGTGTAATCCGAGAGCACCTTCTCGGCCTGGCCGATAAGGTAGATCAAAGAGTTTTTGCCCAGCCGCTCCACGATCTCGTTGAACAGCGATGCTGCCTGCCCGTTCGAGGGATCTCGCTCGATCGCCTGTTCGACGTACTCTTTCGAGGTGGAGAGGTTTCCCAGTGCCAGGTGACACCGTCCAAGCATGATGAGCGGTGTCGGGTCGTACGGCTTGATACCAAGGTAGAGGGAAAGCTTGGGGATTGCCCGCTTGTACTGTCCCGTTCCCATGTAACTTTCAGCCTCGGTGAGAAGCTTCCTGGTCAGAACCATCTCGAGCTGGGATAGTTTTTCTCTCGCCCAGGCGGCCTGCGGTTCCTGCTGCAGGCCCCTGATGAGGAGCTCGCGGGAGTATTCGAACTTGCCCCGTTTCTCGTAGATCTGCGAAAGCTGCCAGATCGCCGACGTGAAGCTCCCGTCTTTCTGCAGGGCCTTCATGAGCAACTCTTCGGCGATCCCGTCGTCACCCCGGGCAAGCGCTTTCTGTGCCTCGACGAACAGGCCTTCGGCCTGGATCCGTCCCGTTGTCTGAGCCGATACCTGTACACTGAAAAACAGAACCAGAGCGAGTGTCAGTCCGGACCCAAGGTGTTTTCTCATCATACTCCTCCTGCCCAAGGATTTATCGCAAATACCGTTCCATACCGACATTTTTTAGGCCACGTGGTGCATGTCTCAAGTATCTATTGATTTCGGGCGTTCCATTTTGCTAGAATCGCCCACATTGGATGTCGCCCCTCCCGTGTACAGCGAAGGGGGCATTCACGCCGGGAGATACTGAAAGTCACTTGGAAATAAGCAGTTAATCGAGAATTGGTTTCTCAGCCGCCGTCTCCGGCATATCGGCACGGTCCGGGGATGCACCGGGCGGTGCGTAAGGTTGCGGGACGGTCGAGGAGGGAGAGAATGGATTTCGAACTGACCACTGAACAGAAAGATATACAGGAAGCTGCGAGGAAGTTCGCAAAGGGAGAATTCACTAGGGAACTGGCGCTGAAGCACGAGCAGGAGCACTCGTTTCCTCGCGATATATGGAAGAAGGCCTGTGAACTCGGATTCGTCGGGCTCCATTTTCCCGAGGAATTCGGCGGGCAGGGGCTCGGCCTGATGGAAAACGTCCTTGTCGTCGAGGAATTCTGCAGGCGCGATTCGGGCCTGGGGACCGCCATTGCCCTGGCCGATTTCTCCTCCGAGATCATCATGAGGCACGGCACTGACGAGCAGAAGGCAAGGTACCTTCCGGCTATCGCGTCGGGGCGGATGATTTCGGCCGGTGCCTTCACCGAACCGAACCACGGGAGCGACATCACGAGGATGGA
>DAOVFR010000017.1 GCA_030672805.1 Candidatus Krumholzibacteriota bacterium | reverse complement strand
GAATTCTGGCATTGTCACCGGAAACCCCGTGCCCGGCCATGATTTCCCATAACTTATTCGGTGCTATGTACTTTTCCTCGCGGGCACGAATAGATTCGGCGGCATTCAACCATGTGGCTGGCCAGGTTTCTCCCATGAGGGGAAGCTTGGCTGCAGTATCACTGATGGAATCTCTCAATTTGTCTATACCTGCACCATCCTTGTTGCTGACCTCAAATTTAGAGACTATCTGTGGGTACTTGCTGCGCAGTTTATCGAACGGCAAGCCTGCATCCCATTGATCAATATGTGTCGCGACAATAATGACAGGCGATTCAGGGGCTTTTGCCTGAATGGTGTCAAGCCAGTAATACAGCTTGCCCTGTTCGAATCCATACCGGGCGTTCCATACAAGCAGAAAGAGAGACCGATCGGTTAAAAAGAACTGGTGAGTGGCATGGTAGATCTCCTCACCCCCGAAATCCCACGTTTTGAGCCGCATTGTGATACCCTGCTCTTCAGGATGGGCGAGATCCAGAGAACGAATAACAATACCGTGAGTGGCCGGCGGATCAGGATCGAAATCGTCGCCGTTCAATGCCCGTAGAAGAGATGTTTTACCCACGCCTCCTTCACCAACCAGTAGAATCTTGGAGAGCCACTGCCGCTTGCTCCCTTGCAACTGTTCCCGCATATAGACCAGTAAAGCTTTCATACCCTGTTTGATGATCTCGGGTGGTACGGACGTAATGGGATTATCATCAATATTAAGGTCCTGGAGGTTATGCAGTTTAACGATTTCTTGGGGAAGCTCGGTGAGGTTATTGTGAGAGACATTTATTTCTTCCAGTGTTGTCAGGCGGCCAATTTCAGGGGGGATCGCGCCGAAACGGTTGCGATAAAGATACAGCAGCTTGATCCTTTTCAGGTTGCCGATTTCAGGATGAAGCTCCGTGAGTTGATTAGAAGCAATGTCGAGCAATATCAGGTTCTCCAGCCGGCCGATTTCAGGAGAAAGCCTGGTGAGCCTGTTGTGATATAAATATAAAAGTGTCAGGTTTGACAGCTTGCCGATTTCAGGAGGTGTTTCCGTTAGTTCATTGTATGCTAGGTCAAGTTTTAAAAGATTGGTCAGCTTTCCGATCTCGGGGGGAAGTGCGATGATCTGGTTATCAAAGAGGGATAGACTAGTCAGATTTTTTAGCTGTCCGATTTCTGGCGGGAGCTCTACGAGCTGGTTATGGGAAAGAACAAGCTTGGTCAAGTTCTTCAGCCGGCCAATTTCAGGGGGAAGTTTGGTCAGCTGATTATAGGAGATATTTAGTTCAACCAGGTTTGTCAGCCGACTGATTTCCGCCGGCATCTCCTTCAGCCCATTGAAGGGCAGACATAACTCCTTTAAGCTGTTAAGGTTGCATATTTCCAGCGGGAATGTGTTAAGTCTGTGTTTGCCCAGATCGAGTTTCGTCCAATTCTCCCTGGCTGCCTGTTTGATAACATCAGGAATCTTGTTTGTACCCATTTACAATCCTTCCTGCTTGTTCATATTATTATATTCGTCAATCACATACAGGGATTTGCAAGTTTCTCTATTGACGGGTTAGTATATGAAAGGATTGAACATTGTTCAAATAAAAAAAGGCTTCAATTTCAGATATAATGAAATTATTTGACAATCAGAAATTTGACGGCTATTCTTGTTCGAGAATATAAGGTTGTTCCACTCGTAAGGGAATCATCGATGTGTTTCCCCCGACTGATATCAGTTGTTCATTATCAGGAGGATCCCATTGAAAGGCCGTGTACTTGTTATCGATGACGAAGTAGAAATCCGCAGGAATCTTACTGTTGGTCTTACACAGGAAGACTACAGCGTGGTTGCTTGCCCTGACGGCATTTCCGCAATTCATGAACTCAATGACGCCCGGGAGAAGGGAACTGCATACGATTACCTGGTTACGGATATCTTCATGCCGGATATCGACGGGCTTAAGATTCTCAAGGTAATCAAGGTCCAGCACCCCGATCTTCCCGTACTGGTCATAACGGGTTTCGGCGATGATTCGCTCGAGGCTACGGCGCTAGCCGAGCACAACACCGGTTACCTCAATAAGCCATTCGAGATTCCGGATCTGGTGCAGGCTCTTGAAGAGCTCTCTCCCGGATCCACCGCGGCAGAGGTTGAGATGGTAAAGGAGAAGGCGGACGTGCAGGGCATGCGGGAATCGGTGAGCGCCTACCTGACGATAAGGATCACGAAGCCGGACAGGAGCATGGAAATTTACAACGAACTCTATAAGTTTGACGGGATTCAGCGCTGTGAAGCCGTGAGGGGCGACTTCGATATTATTGTTCTGGCGCAGGCGTCTTCGCAGGATGGAATCGAATCTCTTTTCGGTAAGATCGCGGAAATAGAAGGAGTGGATGTAGCCTCGATGTCAGGGGTTGAAAGACCGAAGCTGGACCGTGATGTGGATGAGTTCGTCAAGATCTATTCCGAAGCGGTCAAGCAACCGGATGCAGTGAGTCCCGGCAAGCGGCCCGGAACCACGAGTTATATCATTGTTGATATTGACAGGAACGCCATTCAGCAGATCTTTACAACGGTATTCTTCATTGATGAGGTGGTGTTCTGTGACGTCATAGAGGATGGATCGAAGCTTGTCGGCATGATAACGGGAGGGGCGGTAGGCCGGACGCCGAAGGTAATTGAAAAGCTGAACCAGATCGACGGTGTTCTGAGGGTACGCGAGGCGAAGATCATCAAGCTCGTGGAGTAATGATCATTCGTCCGATAACCCGGGGAGCAGGGTTCCACGGGCTTGCCCGCGGGTATCTGCAAAGGAGTATGTATCACGGCTCGCAGGGAAGATAGTTTCAGTTACCGTCTCTGGCGGTATGACGGTGCACCGGGAGAACTTATACCGCTTCTTCAATCGGCTCAGGATCATTTCGGTTATATACCTCGAAGGGCAATAAGTTACATATCGGGAGTCACGGGGATACCCGAGTCGGAAGTTTACGGGGTTGTAACGTTCTACAGCCAGTTTCGGCTTAAGCCGATGGGTAAGTTCGTTATCAAGGCTTGCGCCGGTACCGCCTGTCATGTCTCGGACTCCAAACTGATTATCGAGACGATAGAGGATGAACTTGGCGTAGAGGTAGGAGGTACTACCGAGGACGGGCTGTTTACATTGAACACTGTTGCATGTATCGGGTGTTGCTCGTTGGCTCCAGTGGTAATGATAAATGATGAGACGCATGGCAGGCTTACCCCTGCTTTGATCAGGAAACTTCTGCGAAGTTACCGGCGCAGGGAGAAGGCTGCAAGAGGCGAGGAATCCTCGGCCGGCTGCGCCGAGCGGCTCTAGGGTTGTGTGGATGGTGTGGTGGAGATCGAGGAAACAGTCTGGAGTTGTTCAATGAAGCAAGTGATAGTCGGGATGGGAACCTGTGGCCTGTCGGCCGGAGCCCGGCAAACGTTTGACAGGCTGAATGAGATTCTTTCCGGAAATCCGGGAGCATTCGAGATCTCAGGCACGGGCTGCATAGGCATGTGCTACCGGGAGCCTCTGGTCGAGGTCCGTGAGGGCGGGAGCCGATTTATCTACGGTGATGTGACGCCGGAGCTGGCCGAGGAAATATATAATCTTCACATCCTCGGTGGTGAAGTTCTCGAGAATCATATTGCCCTGCATATAGCCCCGGACGGGAAAAAAAGCGGATCCGAGGCCGGGTTTCATTCTCTTCAAAACAAGATTGTCCTGAGAAACTGCGGCACTATCGATCCCGAGTCCATAAACGAATACGAAGCTGCAGGCGGCTATCAGGCAATTCAAAAAGCTCTATTTGAAATGACTCCAGGGGAGATCATTCAGTGTATCAAGGATTCCGGCTTGCGGGGACGTGGGGGGGCGGGATTTCCCACGGGGTTGAAATGGTCCTTTGCCGCGGCCAATGAATCGGATATCAAATATGTCGTCTGTAACGCGGACGAGGGTGATCCGGGCGCCTTTATGGACCGGTCCGTGCTCGAGGGCGACCCTCACGCGGTACTGGAGGGAATGATTATCTGCGCAAGGGCGATTGGCGCGGCATCCGGCTATATTTATTGCCGGGCCGAGTATCCCCTGGCAATAAAGAGACTGACCATTGCAATCGATGATGCCCGGAAGAAGGGTTACATCGGAAAGAATATTCTCGGTTCGGGTTTCGACTTTGACGTAAAGATAAAGCAGGGTGCCGGCGCTTTTGTATGCGGAGAGGAAACGGCGCTCTTTGCGTCCATCGAGGGTGAGAGGGGGATGCCGCGAATCAGGCCTCCGTTTCCCGCGGAAAAGGGGCTGTGGGCAAAACCTACAAATAACAATAATGTGGAAACGTATGCCAATATACCGTGGATCCTGGAAAACGGCGCCGATGCGTATGCGGATTACGGCACCGAGAAGAGCAGGGGCACCAAGGTGTTCGCTCTGGCGGGAAAGGTTGTGCACGGAGGGTTGGCCGAGGTGCCGATGGGAACCACGATCCATGAGCTTGTTTTCGAAATCGGAGGGGGCATAAAGGACGGAAGGGAGTTCAAAGCCGTGCAGATGGGCGGACCATCCGGCGGGTGCATTCCATCGACCCTTGACATGACCCCGGTTGATTTCGAATCGATTCCAGCCACGGGAGCCATCATGGGTTCGGGCGGCATGGTGGTTCTCGATGACAGGACCTGCATGGTGGAAATGGCAAGATTTTTCCTTGAATTCACGCAAAATGAATCATGCGGAAAGTGCACCTTCTGCCGCCTGGGAACTCTCAGGATGCTGGAGATCCTTACCAGGATTACAAAGGGAGAGGGTGAACCGGATGATATCGAAAAGCTGGTAACACTGGGAAATCAGATAAAGGAAGCAAGCCTGTGCGGCCTGGGGCAGACTGCTCCCAATCCGGTCCTCACGACAATCAGGTATTACAGGGATGAATTCGAGGCGCACATTCATGACAAGCGCTGCCCCGCCGGAAGCTGCTCTGCCCTGGTGGACTTTTTTATCGATCCGGAGAAGTGCACCGGATGTACCGTGTGTGCCAAGAACTGTCCCGTGGATGCAATTGCGGGAGAGCGCAAGAAGGTGCATGTCATAGACAACTCGATCTGCGTCAAGTGCGGGAAATGTATAACGAGTTGTAATTTTGATGCGGTTTACAAGAAATGATTGATGGATCCGTGGAAAACATAAAGGTAACGATTAACGGGCAGGAAATCGAGGCTGCTCCCGGCAAGACTATACTGGAGGTCGTCAGGGAAAACCGGCTGGACGAAATCCCCACCCTCTGCCATTCACCGGAGCTTGAACCATACGGTTCATGCTTTGTGTGCGTGGTTGAAGTGAAGGGCAGGGCGAACCTAGTTCCGTCATGTGCAACCAGGATTGCTCCGGGCATGGAGATCGAAACGCGCAACGAGCGGGTACTTGAATCCAGAAAAACCGCCCTGGAACTGCTTCTCTCGAATCACTATGCGGACTGTGTATCTCCGTGCATGGAGGGATGCCCGGCAGGTGTTGACGCCCAGGGCTACATTGCGCTCTCCGCCATGGGGCAGTACAGGAAAGCCGTTGATCTTATTCGTGAAGCAAATCCACTTCCGGCGATCTGCGGGAGGGTTTGCGTACGCAAGTGCGAGATCGAATGCCGCAGGGTTGATATTGATGATGCCGTGGGTATAAACGCGATCAAGAGGTTCGTAACGGATACTCCGGGAATATACGAGGGCTCGCCCGAGTGTGATCCTCCCACGGGTAAGACCGTGGGCATTGTGGGGGCCGGTCCTGCCGGGCTGACAGCGGCATGGTTCCTGGGTAAAAAGGGCCACAAGGCAGTCATATACGAGGAGCAGGCCAGACCGGGCGGAATGCTGCGTTACGGTATTCCGGTATACAGGTTGCCTGATGAAGTTATCGACGCGGAGGTTGAGTATATTTGCGGGACAGGGGTCGATATCAACTACAACGTGGCCATCGGCAGGGACATCACCCTGGATGAGCTCATGAAACGGCACGATGCCGTTTTCCTCGGGACCGGCGCATGGAAAGGCAAGCCCATGAGGGTCGATGGCGAGTTCGACACGAAGGGTATTGTGACCGGTGCCGATTTTCTTCCGAGGATGAACGAGAAACCGGAGACACTTTCCGGAACGGTGGTTGTTGTCGGTGGAGGAAACACGGCCATGGATGTTGCGCGGGCCTCATGGAGGCTCAAGGCCGACAAGGTGATTGTGCTCTACCGCAGAACCAAGGATGAAATGCCCGCGGACAGAATGGAGATCGAGGAGTGTCTCGATGAGGGTATCGAGATCATGGAGCTTGCAGCCCCTGTCGGTATCATTGCTGAAAAAGGGAAGCTCAAGGCGCTTCGGTGCTTGCGGATGAAACTTGGCGAACCTGACGAATCAGGCAGACGCCGTCCGGTTCCGCTCGAGGGCTCCGAGTTCGATCTGCCGTGTCAGATGGTTGTATCGTCAATAGGCCAGTCGCCCGTGCTCGATGGTGTGAAAGAGACCGGGGGCAAGAAGCTGGAGCTCACCAGGTGGAATACGATAGTTGTAGATACAGAGACGCTGAAGACCAACATCGAGGGCCTCTACGCCGGTGGTGATAATTCCGGTGACGGGCCGACGGTAGTAATAGACGCGGTCAGGGACGGGCAAAGGGCGGCGGCGGCAATCGATGCCCGGCTCTCGGGCCGGGAGCTCCCGCAGAAACCGTTTGTAGTGAGAAAAAGTTTTTGGAGTAAGCCAGGCAAGCTCGAGTTGGGCGATGTGAAGGAGAGTCCGCGCCACGAAGTACATATGATGGATATTGAATCACGCAGGGGTAATTTCGAAGAGGTTGCGACGGGATTCGAATTCGAGGATAACGTTCACGAATGTGACAGGTGTCTTTCCTGCGGCTGCATCAGATTTCATGACTGCGATCTGAGACGGTACGCCGGTGAGTACGGCGTTGATATGGATCGGTTCAAGGGGTACGTGCGCAAGCACAAGGTGGATGAGCGGCATCCGTACATCACATACGACCCCAATAAATGTATTCTCTGTTCCCGGTGTGTCAGGACCTGCGCCCGGGTTCTTCCCATATCAGCCATCGGTCTTGTCGGGAGGGGATTCAGGACCGAGGTCAGGCCTGCGATGAACGATCCCCTGGTGGAAACAAGCTGCGTTAACTGCGGAAACTGCGTTGATTCATGCCCGACAGGCGCTCTTTCCGTGAAATATCCCTTTCCGGGAAGAGCGGCTCTATATACCGACGACGTGGAGACTCACTGCGGGTTCTGCTCGCTCGCCTGTTCGATCACGGTGAAGAAATTCGGTGATGGCCGCTACTTTATCGGGCCTTCCGGGGTTCCGGGTGAATATCTCTGCAGGTACGGCAGGTTCGGATACGAGCTGTTCATCAAGCGGCGCAGGATCACGTCGCCGGAAATCCGCAGAGGGAACCTTAAGGAGAAGGCGGACATGTGCGATGCGCAACAGCAGATCGTTTCAGGCATGAAGCGGATCGCAAATAAGTGCGGCGCAGATAAAGTAGCCGTGTTTGTTTCTCCCGAGCTTACGAACGAGGAAATGTACCTTGCGGCCAGGATTGCAAGAGATGGCCTGGGGACGGGTAATATCGCTTCTCTCTCGATGCTGGGAAACAGAAAGCAGGACGGTGTTCTCGATAAGTCGTTCGGTTTTACCGCCTCCACCTCTGACAGGTCGTGCATTGCCGCCGCCGATCTGTTGATATGCAACAATACTTCCATGGAGTCGGATCATCTGATTCTCGCGGTCGATGTTATTCAGGCGGTGAAGTCCGGGGCGAAGTTGATCGTATCCAATTCCACGCTCGATACCACGGACCGGCTTATTGCGACGCTTTCGATGGATCCCATGCGCGGGAGAGCCGCCGTCCTCTGGGGCGGCATTATGCAGGTTATGCTGGATGAAGACTGTTTTCCCCGGGAAGAAGTAATGAAAATTCCGGGATCTAAAGAGTTCCTCGCCGGGAGGGACCATGATATAGCCAACGTTTCCACCCTGACGGGAGTGGACCCGGATAACATCCGGAAAGCGGCCGGGATTATCCGTGACGCTCGAAATATTGTCTTTATTCACAGCCCCGACAGGCCTCAGGACCGGGCGGCGGGAGACATGGAAACGTTTGCAAACTTCATCGTTCTTTTACGGGCGATCGGTGTGGATGCGCATCTGCTGCTGCCGAGGATCATGTCCAACAGCGCCGCCCTGGAAGTCATGGGCGTAGATCCGGCTTTTGCTCCTGGAAGGGTCAGGGGCAATCATGGAACGGCAGGAGCACGAAATAACGAAGAGCTGCGGGAGCTTCTCGAGGGTGGTGAGATCAGGGCAGCGCTGGTGATCGGAGAGGATCCCTTGGGCTGGGACCTGACAGCATCCTGGTTTCGGAACATCGAGTTTCTTGCGGCTATGGACTGGGCGAACACGGAAACAACTCAATACGCGGATGTGGTTCTGCCCGGATCCACGTTTCTGGAGACCTCCGGGACCAGATGCGGTTTCGAGGGAAAGCTTGTTGTGTTTTCCAGGGCCGTGGAGCCGCCCGCGGGCGTATCCGGGAGGGAAGTGCTTCGGGGTCTCTCCAGGGAATTCGGTATCGATACGCATGGAGACACAAGCGTCGAAATAGATTCATTGGTCCAGAAGAAACTGGGTAGGATGGAGCGGTTCTACTGGAATTCAGGTCAGGAAAGAATTTTTGATGGAAAGATGAGACTTGTCGCTGTTGACCCGAAAGTTCAGGCAATAACCATTCTGCCGCCGCTTACGCATGGCGAGCGTTACAAAAGGGAGATAAGGGATGTAGGTACCGAACGGTTTAGGGTCCGGTACTGACAATGTGATGTAACCGGGTCAGGGGATTATTGCGAATTCCTCTGCCCGCCGGAACTGGAGAAAACGAGCTGTGCTTCAGCGCACGAGTCTCTACGCTTTCATAGAAGGTAATTTCGACTACCTGATGGTAGTGGATGAGAACGAGTGCATTATTCATGTGAGCGAGCTTCTCGGCGGCGAGTGTCTTCCTGAATTTTCTTCTCTTAAAAATAAATCGATGTTTGACGTTCTCACGAAGTCCTCTCTCAACACTTTCAAGTCAGCGATGAGACAGGTCCGTTCCGGTGGCAGGGGCAAAGTGGTTTTTACTCCGAAACCCGGGAAATCGATCTCTCTTTCCCTGAAGGCGGGCTACACGGATACCGAGGACGGTGGAATATACCTGTTCTTCGGAAACAGGCTGCCGGGCCTGAGCAAGCAGAACGAATGGGAGAAGGATGAGAGAATCAAGGAACTGGCATGCCTGTATAATGTGGCCGAGTTGATTGAAGCGTCTTCCTCTATCAGGGATTTCTTTACAAGGCTCCCCGGCGTGTTGAGACTCGGCATGATCTACCCCGAAGAGGCCGTTATTTACTCGGTGTATCAGAATGTTGAGTATGGCAAGAAGCCGTTATCGGACAATTATATATCGGTCACACTCGAAGTGGAAAATCAGGACAAGGGAGAAATCCGTGTAGGTTACTATGACGAAAAACACGAGCTTCTTGTTGAAGAGCAGAAGATGCTGGATGAGATAGGAAGAATGCTGAGTGTTGCACTCGAGAGAAAAGAGCTGACTGAGAAGCTTACACTTATGCAGGAAGAGGAAACAGTTTTCAATAAACGCCTCGAGGAACTCAAGCGGGAGATCTCACTTAGAACAGAGGAGCTCGAGGAGCAAAAAAGCAATCTTGATGTTGTGAACTCATACCTGGACAGGGTCAGGGGTGGTTGGGAAGAGGCGAAGGTCAGACTTAAAACCATTTTCGAGGCGATTCCAGACGAAGTTGTGTTGATAGATAAGGAACGGAAGATCGTCATGACCAACAGGGAGGATGTGAAACAGGGAGACTATTGCTACAAGGTATTTTTTAACAGGGACAGGCCGTGTGAAGATTGCCGTCTCGCCAGGATTCTACGCGAGAAAACGCCCCTTACGCTCACAATGAAGTTGGATGATAAGTACCTTCAGGTACATGCTTTGCCCGTGTACAATCAAGAGCACGAGGTGGACGGAATACTGGAGTTTTACCGGGATATAACGCTGGAGAAAACATACGATCAGCAGCTTCAGCAGGCTGACAAGCTTGCTTCTCTCGGTCAGCTCGTCAGCGGCATCGGGCACGAGATCAACAACCCCAACCAGTTCATTCGCGGAAATGTTAAAATCATCAAGCAGTCTCTTGAGGACATGCTTCCCATCGTGGACGAACACCAGAAATCTCATCCCGATCTTAGAATCGCGAGGCTCAAGTACGATTTTTTCCGTGAACATATCATGACGCTGGTGGATGATATGGCTCACGGTTCGGAGAGGATCAAGGGGATTGTAGAAGGACTCAGGACTTTTGTCCGCAAAGATGAGGGGTTGCTCGTTGATAAGGTGGATATAAACACGTTGATCGAGACCAGCGCGAGACTGGTTCACAACGAGGTGCACAAGAGGGCCGACATACAGCTCGATCTTGCGGAAAATATTCCAACATTCACTGGAAATTCACAAAAAATCGAGCAGGTACTCGTGAACCTGCTGGTAAATGCGAGTGATGCAATGCAGGATGACGTGAAGGGAGTAATAACAGTTAAAACAAGAATAGACGGCGGATACATAGTGGTGGACGTCATGGATAATGGTATAGGGATGAACGAGAAGACACTCAAGCAGATATTCGATCCATTCTTTACAACCAAACGGGCAAAGGGTGGCACCGGTCTCGGTCTGGCAATTGCATTCAGGATAGTTGAGGAGCACGGGGGGAACATCCGGGTAAGCAGCAAGCCCGGAGCAGGTACTACCTTTACTATCAAGATTCCCGCCGGAAAGGGAGCGGAAGAAACTGCGGAGGAAACGCAGTGAAAAAAATACTCATCGTGGACGATGACGCCGCGGTCACCAATTATTTTATGGTCTTTCTGGTGCAGACCGATGTTTTCGAGCCAACGGTGGTCAATGACTCGAGAAAGGTCGAAAAATTACTCGAGAGGGAAAAGTTCGATATAATCATCCTTGACATGGATATGCCCCGGGTAAGCGGTATGGATATACTTCGAGATATGAGAGGAAAGGGAGACGAAACACCCGTCGTAGTTCTCACCGGTGTCAGTGACGTGGATCTTGCTGTTAATGCAATGAAGCTCGGTGCCTTCGACTACCTCATCAAACCGGTGGATGATGATAAGCTGCTCGAGGTGCTTGATAATGCCATGGAGCACAGTGTCCTTCACAGGACCATCGATCAGCTTCCGAAGCAGCTGACCCGAAAGGATCTCACACACGAGGCGGTATTCGAACAGTTCCGCACGCAGGATCCGGGCGTGATCCGGCTTTTCCACCAGATTGAGAAGATCGCTTCGAGCGATCTGAGCATTTTTATCTGGGGTGAGAGCGGGACGGGGAAAGAGGCGATTGCAGGGGCGATCCACCAGGCGAGTCCCAGAAGAGAACAGCCGTTTGTCGCGGTCGATGCGGACAGTCAGGATCCCGAGGGGTTCCCGGCATTCTTTTTCGGCCAGGCACGGGTCTGGAGCGGCTCACGGGAGGAAACACCGGGGCTTCTCGAGCGCGCCGATCATGGAACCTTATTTCTCAACAACATAGATAAGCTCTCGCTTCCGATGCAGGTAAGGCTCAAACGAGTGATACAGAAAGGAGAGTACTATCGCGTAAATTCAACCAGTATCAAAAAGGTGGATGTTCGCATCATTGTTTCTTCAACCCACGATCTGACCATGCCGGAGTACAGGGACACGTTCTCCAGGGATCTTCTCTATCACCTGATGGTTAACTCAATCAGGATTCCTCCACTACGGGAACGCGCAGGCGATATTCCACTACTGGCAGAGGTTTTCATGAAAGAGGAAACAGAACGAACAGGAAAGGCGATTGGAGGTTTTTCGGACGAGTTCCTGGAACTGCTGAAAGGTTACGGTTTTCCCAATAATGTGCAGGATCTTCGCACCATTATCGCTTGTGCGGTTGCAAACGAGGAGACGGAAATTATAACGATTGATTCACTTTCCTCATATATCAGAGAGAGAATCGAACCCGGTAAGGCTGCTTCCAAAAGAATGTTTATCCCGGGGAAACTGGATAAGGTGGTCAAGGAACACGTTATCAGCGCGCTCGAGCATTTCGGCCGCGACAGGGAAAAGGCAGCGGAGGAACTGGGAATATCACTTGAGGAACTGGATCGGATCACGGGAGAAGAAAAAATGGGGGGAAATAGGGGGTAGAATTGGATAATAAGAATATGGTATAATTATAAAACTTGAGAAGGGTTCAACCCGCGGAGGATTATGAGTACCATACCGTTTTTTAGTCTTCGAGAAGGAACAGGGAAGATACGGGCCGAGGTTGATGAAGCCATCGGGCGTGTGATAGATAATACATCCTTTGTGCTCGGGCCCGAATTGGAAGCATTCGAAAAGGATTTCGCCGCTTTCTGCGGTGCATCTCACTGTGCCGGAACGAGTTGCGGCACGTCAGCGCTTCATCTTATCCTGCTCGGGTACGGGATCGGTCCGGGAGACGAGGTGATAACCGTTTCCAACACATTTGTAGCGACGGTCGAAGCGATTGCGATGACGGGGGCCAAGCCGGTTCTTGTCGACGTTCGTGAGAAAACCGCGCTTATCGACCCGGAGAAGGTGAAGGAAGCGATATCCACCAATACTAAAGCAGTTATTGCGGTTCACCTGTTCGGCCAGTGCTGTGATATGGATCCCTTGATGGAGCTGGCCGACAAGGAGAATTTTAAAATTATAGAAGATTCGTGCCAGGCCCACGGTGCATTCTACAACGGGGGGAGGGCGGGATCCCTGGGCCATGCGGCTGCGTTTTCCTTCTATCCAAGCAAGAATCTCGGCGCCTTCGGTGAGGGAGGAGCCGTTACGTCAAACGATGAAAAGCTGATCGATAGGATAAAGGGACTGAGACACCATGCCCAGTTCAGGAAGAACGAACACGCGGCTATAGGTTATAATTACCGTCTGCATTCGATACAGGCGGCGGTGCTCCGCGTGAAGCTGAAACACCTGGACGAAGCCAACGAGGACAGGCGGAAGCTTGCCGGAAGGTACCGCACGAACCTGGAAGGAGCCGGCTACTGGATCCCGGCCGAGGAGCCGGGGAGAAAATCAGTCTACCACCTGTTCACGATCGGATGCGCAGAAAAGGAAGCAGTACAGAAAGCCCTATCTGAAAACGAGATAGGGTTCGGGGAGCACTATCCCATCCCTGTCCATCTGCAACCGGCCTTCTCGTACCTCGGAAAGGGGGAGGGAAGCTTTCCCGTGGCGGAGAAACTGGCGCGGCAGATAACCTCGCTGCCGATGTTTCCCGAACTGACGGGCGAGGAGGTCGATCGGGTCTGCGACGTGCTGCGAAGTGTCCCGGAGGCATGACTGGACTGTTGCAAAGGAGGGATTATAGGCTGACGGTTATTGACATAGGTTGAACGGGTCATCGTGACGGAGCTGCATCGAAATGAGGAAGATTTCACTGGCCCTAAACAGCATTCGGAGAGTACAGCGTTCATCGAATGACCAGACTGGTCTGTTAATCAGAGAGCGGGCGGTATGGGAGAGGTTTGTCAAGCGCTCTCTTGACATCATCGCCTCGCTGGTTGTTCTGATCATCGGTTTCCCATTCCTTATCGCCGTTGCGATGCTTATCAAGCTAACTTCAAAGGGGCCCATTTTCTTCAGGCAAGCACGGGTGGGGGAAAATGGGGAGGAGTTTATCCTGTTCAAGTTCCGGACGATGAAACCCGGCAGCGACGATTCACTTCACAAGGAATTCACACGCAGCTTCATCCAGGGGCTGATGTCCCAATCGAACCTTGACGGGGACAGGTCTTCCATTTATAAATTAACGAACGATCCTCGAATTACCGCGGTAGGCGGGTTCTTGAGAAAGACCAGCCTGGACGAGCTGCCGCAGTTCATCAATATCCTCAAGGGTGAGATGACCATCGTCGGCCCGAGACCGCCGCTTCATTACGAGTACGACTGTTACGACGACTGGCACAAGCTGAGGCTCAAGGTGAGGCCGGGTTTGACGGGACTGTGGCAGGTTAGCGGGAGGAGCAGCGTTCCGTTCCACGAGATGGTGATGCTGGATCTGCATTACATCGAGAACTGGTCTATGCGGATGGATCTGAAGATAATGATGCAAACGATTCCGGTCATGCTTTCCGGAACAGGCGGTCTTTGAACGAATGGAGGAACATTGTTTACAATCGGAGTAATCGGTTGCGGGTACTGGGGCCCCAACCTTATAAGGAATTTCTTCAATCTCCAGAACGCCGATGTCAAGACATGCGCCGACCTCTCGGAGAAGCGGCTGGACCATATGAAGCAGCTATACCCGTCGCTCCAGACGACAACCGACTTCAGGGAGCTGACAGGCGATACCGGGATAGACGCAGTCGTGATAGCAACACCCGTCTCGTCTCACTTCCCGATCGCGAAGGAGGCTCTCGAGGCCGGAAAGCACGTATTCGTAGAGAAGCCGCTTGCCTCATCCCCCGAGGAAGGAACACAGCTTGTCAAGCTTGCCGGGGAAATGAACAGGGTTCTCATGGTCGGGCATACGTTCATCTATACCGCGGCGGTCAACAAGATAAAAGACGTGATCGATTCGGGAGAGCTCGGAGAGATCTATTACGTCTCGACGACGCGGGTCAATCTCGGGATCTTCCAGGAGGATATCAATGTCGTTTGGGATCTTGCCCCTCACGACATCTCGATTATGAACTTCATTCTGGATGCACAACCGATTTCCGTTTCGGCGGTCGGCCATGACTATATACGGTCCGGGATCCAGGACGTTGCTTTCCTGACGCTCTCCTATCCGGAATCGGTTCTTGCGAACATCCATGTCTCATGGCTCGATCCGAACAAGATCCGCAGGACCACGGTAGTTGGCAGCAAGAAGATGCTGGTCTACGATGATGTCTCCAGCCTGGAAAAGATCAGGATCTACGACAAGGGTGTAACCGTCACGCCGCACTATGACACGTTCGGTGAATTCCAGCTCTCGTACCGGTACGGTGACATATCCATTCCGAAGCTCGACGATGCGGAGCCGCTGAAGATCGAGTGCAAACACTTCGTGGAATGTGTCGAGAATGGAGCATCCTGCAGAAGCAGTGGTGCGCACGGCCTCGATGTCCTGCTGACCCTCGGGACGTCCGATCGTTCCATGAAGCAGGGCGGTGCTCAGTTAACGATCGAGTACCCCGAACTGTAAGGATGGAATATGAGCGGGAAACAGTCTGATCATCCCCTTGGAGTGGTGAATCTTGGAGAAGGGTCAATCGTCGACGCGGGCGCGATCCTCGGGTACCTTTCACCAAGGAAGGACGTCAGTGACGTTCTCGAGATCGGAAGGGGCGCACGCATCCGGAGCGGGTGCGTTATCTACGCCGGCACGCGAATAGGCTGCGAGTTCGAGACGGGCCACCATTCAGTTGTGCGCGAGCAGAACGAGATCGGCGACCATTTCTCGATCTGGAACAATTCAGTCATCGATTATGGATGCAAGATAGGGCACAGGGTCAAGATTCACTGCAATATCTACATCGCCCAGTTTACCGTCATCGAGGATGGCGTATTCCTTGCCCCCGGTGTCAAAATCGCAAACGATTACCATCCCGGCTGCCCCGAGTCGAGGGAATGCATGAGGGGCCCCGTATTGAAACGAGGGTGCCGAATCGGTGTCAACACCACGATCCTGCCCTACTTGATAATCGGCGAGGAGACACTCATCGGCAGCGGTTCGGTCGTGACGAAGGACATACCGGCGGGCGTCGTGGCCTACGGGAACCCGGCCCGTGTGATAGGTTCGATAAAGGATCTTCGCTGCAAAACGGGCAGGAGAGAGGCGCCCTACCTCTGAAGGCTTCCGACATGGTTCTTCCCGGAAAAAATCGTACGGTCATTCTGCTTGGGTCCACCCTCGTTACCGGGGGTGCGGAAATGGTCCTGAGGGCCCTTGCCCTCGGTCTTCCGGGCCGTGGTTTCGAGACACACGTCGTCTGCCTGTATGACCCCGGGGCTATCGGGCGGGAGTTGATCGAACGCGGAGTGAGATTTCATGGCAATCTCTCTCGCCACCGGTTCGACCCGATGATTCCCTTCAAGCTGGCCCGTATATTCCGTGAAGACGAGGGGGCGGTTCTTGTCAGCCTCGATCATCACGATGCGACGTTCTGGGGCGCCGTCGCGTCACGCATAGCCCGCATGAAACGGCGGGTGCTGTCGGTACACTCCACCGGTCTGTGGTCGAAGACGAGCTCGTTTAAATTTACGGACAGGCTGGTACTTGGGATCTACGATCGTGTTGTCGCTCTTGCCGACATGCATGCCGAGCACCTCTCCAAGCGAGAAGGGATAGATCCCGGGAAGCTTGCCGTAATCCATAACGGGATTGACACGTCGAGGTTCAGCCCGCCAGGTTCGGGCGAGGAAAAAGCGTCGCTGCGGGCCAGGTTTTCCGTTCCGGCCGGAAACTTCGTCGTTACGATCGTCGCCGCGCTCAGGCCTGAAAAGAACCACGAGATGTTTCTCGAGGCCGCCGCCAAGGTGAGCTCGCAAGTGACGGATTGCACCTTTTTAATCGTCGGTGAAGGGCAAGAGGCAGGGAAATTGCAACGCCTGTCACGGGAGCTTTCTCTCGAGGGATCGGTGCGTTTCATGGGGCTCAGGGACGACGTTGCGGATATACTGGCAGTATCGGATGCGTGCGTTCTCTGTTCGTACCCCGTTGTCGAAACGTTCCCGCTGTCCGTTCTTGAAGCGATGGCTTGCGGACTTCCGGTCGTTGCCACGGGCGTCGGATCGATCCCCGAGATGCTGGGAAATGGCGAGGAAGGATTGATTGTGCCGTCCGGAGATATCGAGGCGTTGTCGGGAGCGCTTATCAGGCTTGCAAGGGATGCGTCCCTGGGGCGGGAGATGGGAAAGAAGGCCCGCAGCAGGGTGATCGAACATTATTCGGAAACGCGTATGGTGCAGAGGTACGGAGACATGTTGAGTGATCTGTTCGATGACGGAATGGAGTGTGGCCGATGAGCAAGCCCGTCGATGCAGTCATTGCCGTAACGTACCGTTGTGATTCACGGTGCAATATGTGCAATATCTGGAAGCTGCCGCCGACGCGCGAGATGAAGCCGGAGGATTACCGCATGCTGCCGGGAAGCCTGCGGGACGTGAATATTACCGGGGGAGAACCGTTCCTTCGCGATGATATCGTGGATCTCGTCAGGATCATCTACGATCATTGCGGGCATCCCCGGATCGTGATCTCGACGAACGGCTTTCAGCGGCGGCGTATCATGCATGCCGCCCCGGAGTTGATGAAAATCGGCCGAAAAGTCGGTATCGGCGTTTCAATCGACGGCATCGGGGAGGTGCATGACGATATACGGGGAGTCAAGGGCGGTTTCAAGAAAGTCGTCGAAACCCTGAAGCAGCTCAAGACCATCGGGTACAAGAACGTTCGTGTCGCATTCACCGCGCAGAGAAAGAACCTCGAGCACCTCGGGGCCCTGTACGATCTCTCTCGCCAGTTCGGGTATGAATTTACGATGTCAGTCGCGCAGAACTCCGAGTTCTATTTTTCCACAGAAGAGAATCAGGCGGTCGAACCGTCCGGCCTCGAGAAAGAGCTGAAGTACGTGATGCGCGAGGAACTGCTGAGCTTCAGTCCGAAGCGATGGCTGCGTGCATACTTCTATACGGGAGTGCTGCGTTTTAATGTTATGGGCGAACGGATCATCGGGTGCCGTGCGGGGAGGGATTCGTTCTTTATCGATCCAGGCGGAAATATATACCCGTGCCTCACGCTCAACCGGACGATGGGCAACATCTACGAACAGGCATTCAGGGACATCTGGGAGGGAGAGCAGGCCGACAAGGTACGCCGGACGGTCGACGCATGCAGTGAATCGTGCTGGATGATCTGCACGGCAAGGACATCGATCCTTCGTAACCCGTTCAGGCCGTTGGGATGGATCGTCCGGAACTGGACAAGGTTGCTCACCGGGAGGGGGCTCGATACGGCGCTGCCGTAAACGTTCTGATAACCAGATGAACCGGAAGACATTGAAGATCGCCATAATCGGATCCCGCGGGCTGCCCGTCGTGTATGGAGGGATCGAACGGCACGTCGAGGAGATCGGCAGGCGCTTCGTCGAACGGGGACACGACGTCACCGTGTTCGGCCGGAAGCCGTTCAGCAGAAACGGCACGTTCAACGGCATCGAGGTGCGTGTCCTGCCCTCAATACAGACGAAGAACCTCGATACGGCTTCCAATGCCCTTGCCGCCTCGATTCGTGTGCTTTTCAACGCGTTCGACGTGGTTCACTACCATGGCATCGGCCCCTCGATATTCAGCTGGATCCCGTCGGTTCTGGGCAAAAAGACTGTTGCCACAATTCATGCTCAGGACTACCGACAGCGGAAGTGGGGAGTTTTTGCAAAAGCCCTTCTGAAACAAGGTGAGAGGACGGCTGTAAAGTATTGTAATGCCACAATATCCGTATCGAAGCTAATGGCCGGCCAGCTCGAAGACAAGTACGGAAAGCACGTTCATTACATTCCGAACGGCGCCACACTGCTCGACGTACCGCGGTTCGACAGGGCCGCGAACCTGGGTATCGAACCTGGGAGATACATACTCACGGTCGGCCGCTTCATCGTGGAGCGCGGGTTCCATACTCTGATAAGGGCATTCGGGGAAGTGGATACTGCGGACAAACTGGTGATAGTGGGAGATACGAACTTTGATCCAGCGTATTCGGCCGAGCTCAGGCGGCTTGCCAACGACAGGGTGCTGTTCCCGGGGTACATCTCGGGACCCGTTCTCAATGAACTCTATGCCCACTGCAATGTCTACGTGCTGCCATCGACGGTCGAGGGGCTCCCGATATCGCTTATCGAGGCGATGAGTTTCTCACGCCCCGTAATAATCAGCGATATCCCCGAGAATCTCGA
>DAOVFR010000137.1 GCA_030672805.1 Candidatus Krumholzibacteriota bacterium | reverse complement strand
AGAGGTGAATGGTACGCCCATATACGACGGCGCCTCGATCTATATAGGGGCCAAGAACGGCGTCCTGTATTCACTGCGTACCAACGGTCGTCTCAACTGGATGAGGAAGCTCGGAGGTAACATTCTCTCGAAACCGGTAATAATCGATAACGTAGTATTTGTAACGACTTACAACTCGAAGTTATCAGCCATCGATACCGGGAACGGTGAAATCATCAAGGAATTCAAGGCGGACTCTCCAATTTACTCGTCACCGGCTCATAACGGGGACATGATCTTTTTCGGCTCGAACGGCAAAACCTTTTACGCGCTGGTACTGTATAGCCGGACGGGCTGAAGTGAAAGCATGAAAGGAAACCGCCCCATACCGATGCCCCGATGAGGTCTCAGGACATGGCGGGAACATTGATATCAGGACACCTGTTTATTATTTTTCCGACTAAATGGAGGTGCCGGACTTGTTCAAAGGCTTGATGAGCAAGGTTTTTAGAGACAGAAAAATTCGTCTGATGAAGAACCTATCGTCCACGATCGATGAGGTCAAGGAATGGGCGGAAAGGTACAGGGAACTGGATGATAAAGACTTTCCGTTAAAGACAGAGGAATTCGTCTCGCGCATCCGGCAGGGTGAGACAGCGGACGATCTCCTTCCGGAGGCGTTCGGACTCGTGTATGAGACCTGCAGGCGGTTAATCGGCCGGAACCTGGAAGTCGTAGGGCGCGAAACCACGTGGGACATGGTCCCGTTCGACGTGCAGATCGCCGGTGCAATCACACTGCATCAGGGAACGATCTCGGAGATGGCCACCGGGGAAGGGAAAACGCTCGTTGCGACAATGCCCCTCTACCTGAACTCGCTGAACAAAAAGGGAGCCCATCTCATTACGGTAAATGATTACCTGGCTCGCCGTGACGCTGAATGGATGGGTGAGGTTTACCGGTTCCTCGGACTGACGGTCGGATACCTGCAGAACGAAATGTCCCCCGCCGAGCGGCAGGAAGTGTATGCATGCGACATCACGTACGGCACGAACAACGAGTTCGGGTTCGACTACCTGAGAGACAACATGAAGCTGGCAAGCGAGTACCAGGTTCAGCGAGAGCATCACTACGCGATCGTGGACGAGGTGGACAGCGTCCTGGTTGACGAGGCGAGAACACCGCTCATCATCTCGGGCCCCGTATCCGGATCATCCCAGTCAAATACCTTCGTATTTCTGAGGGACAAGGTGGAGAAACTAGTCAGGAATCAGAAGCGAATGATCAACGATCTCATGTCCACGGTGGAACGGACCCCGGAGGCTGAGCTCGAAAACAAATGGGAAATTGGCGAGATGCTGCTTCTCGCACGGCGGGGCGACCCGAAGAACAACAGGTTCATGAAGCTTCGAAAGCGGAAAGGGTTCGAGAAGCTGATGCTCCGGGTGGAAGCCGATTACATGAGGGAGAAAAGCCTGCACGAACTGGACGCGAAACTGTACTTTGTCATCGACGAGAAGGCCAACACGATCGACATCACCGACATGGGACGGGAAACGCTGTCTCCCGAGGACAGGGAGATGTTCGTACTGCCCGACCTCAGCCTCCAGGTGAAAAAGATCGAGTCGGATTCCTCCCTGGATGTAAAGGAAAAGGTAAAGAAGAGAGATGCCGTCTACCGGCGCTACGCAGAGAAAAACGATATCATTCACAGCTTCTCTCAGCTGCTCAAAGCTCATACGCTCTTCGAGAAAGACGTCGACTATGTGGTGCAGGACGGCAGGGTCCTTATAGTCGACGAGTTCACGGGGCGACTGATGCCCGGGAGACGGTTCAGCGAGGGACTTCACCAGGCCCTCGAGGCAAAGGAGCACGTGAAGATAGAGGGAGAGACACAGACGCTGGCAACGATCACCCTGCAGAACTACTTCAGAATGTACGAGAAGCTTGCCGGCATGACCGGTACAGCCGAAACCGAAGAAGAGGAATTCCACAAGATTTACGACCTTACAGTAAACGTCGTGCCGACGAACAAACCGGTGCGGCGGATCGATTATGACGATGTCATCTACCGGACAAAACGGGAGAAGTACAGTGCGATCATAGAGGAAATCAAACGTCTTAATGAGCGGGGGCTTCCCGTTCTCGTCGGCACAGTGACGGTCGAGGTTTCGGAGACTCTGAGCAGGATGCTCAAGCGTGAAGGTATCAAACACAACGTCCTGAACGCCAAGTATCACCAGCACGAAGCGGAGATCGTCGAGTTTGCGGGAAAGCGTGGAGCCGTAACGATAGCGACGAACATGGCCGGCCGCTGAACCGATATCAAGCTGGATAAATCGGTTCTCCAGTGTGAGCGGTGCTGTATCTACTGCGAGACCCCGAATGAATGCGATACCTGTCCCAACCCACGTATGCGTACCGACTGCATGGAGGATGTGCCATGCGGACTTCACATCATCGGAACGGAACGCCACGAAAGCAGGAGGATCGACAGGCAGCTCCGGGGGAGAGCCGGCAGGCAGGGTGACCCGGGAGCCTCGCGGTTTTTTATCTCGCTCGAAGATAACCTGATGCGCCTTTTCGGATCGGAACGCATATCGGGTGTCATGGACAGGCTCGGTATCGAGGAAGGAGAGGTGATTACCCACCCGTTCATTACGAAGGCCATCTCCAAAGCCCAGAAGCGTGTAGAGATGTACAACTTCGGGATCCGGAAGAGACTTCTCGAATATGATGATGTCATGAACAAGCAGCGCGAGGTTATTTACGGACGCCGCAATGAAATCATGAGGAGCGAGAATCTGGATGAACAGATCAAGAGGCTGGCAGAGGATGTGACCGGGAATATCGTCGGGCGGTTCGCACCGGACGATATCCCGTGGGAAGAATGGGACGTGACAGCAGCGTCAAACGATCTGGAAAGCATTTTCCTCATCTCCTTCGATACTTCTGCACTACCGGACGTCTCTGTCAAGGATGCCGACAAACTGGGAGATTTCTTCCTCTCACGCGCCCTGGAGGCCTTCGAGATCAGGAAATCAACAATACCACCCGATATCATGGTTCAGTTCGAGAAGATGATCATGCTCCAGAGTATCGACGAAAAGTGGATGGATCATCTTTATGAACTCGATTACCTGAGGGAGGGGATATTTCTTCGGTCGTACGCCCAGAAAGACCCGCTGATCGAGTACAAGCAGGAGGCCTTCCAGATATTTTCCGATATGCTGGACGATATAGACAGGTCGATTCTCTGGGGCCTGTTTCATGCCCGCCTCGATATCGAAAGGGGAGAGGAGAAAGGGAAGCAGAGGAAGCAGAACGTTGCGGTTCACCAGGTCTTGAATGCCTACAGCACCCCAACGCCTAAGAGTCCGGAGGCCCGGGTCGCCGAAGCTCGAGGAGGAACAGGCCCGGAAGATGCGCGAAAACGCCTGCCCTTCAAATCGGAACGGAAGGTCGGAAGGAACGACCCTTGCCCGTGCGGCAGCGGTAAAAAGTATAAAAAATGTTGCGGAAAGGCCTCAGTCTGAGCATTATTCAGTTTGGCCGTTAACAGGAAGTTGAATTCCGAGGTTATTCGATGAAGGAACGTATCAAGGATATCATCGCCTACCTTATGGATCCCGAATCGATCGAGTATTTCGATCCTTTCTACCTTGAAAATGAGTTGATGGAGATGGGGTACTCGGCCGACGAGATCAGGCAGGCATTCAACATGCTGAATCTTGATGACGATTTCCAGGATGCCGGTGTGTCGATAGAACTCGGTTCCAAAACGAGGGTGCTGGGAGAATCGGAAAAGCTTATACTGTCCACACCGGCCCAGGGTTATCTTTTAAGGCTGCGCCGTCTAGGCTGGATTTCGGAAACCCAGCTCGGCCTGATCATCGAGAATGCCAGCCTCGAATTCATGCCTCCCGTCTCGGTCAGCGAGATCAAGGATCTGGCATCGCGCTACGTATTCAACCTGCCCGAAGAATCCGCGCTGGATGCTGCGGGACCGGACGGCAAGGTGCATTGAGCAAGGAGATACGAGTGGATCAAGTACTTGTCGTCGTAGAATCTCCCGCAAAAGCTAAAACCATAACGAAATACCTTGGCCGGGGTTACAAGGTCAGGGCATCAGTCGGACATATCAGGGATCTCCCCGAGAGAAAGCTGGGCATCGACATCGAGAAGGACTTCAAACCAACCTATGTCACCGTCAAGGGCAAGACAAAGATTATCCGGGAACTCCGCAGCGAGGTAGCGAAAAGCTCCACTATACTTCTTGCGACGGATATGGACCGTGAGGGAGAAGCCATCGCATGGCACCTCAGGGAGATCCTCAACCGGAAAACCGACATCCCGATCAAGAGAATCATCTTCAACGAAATCACGAAAAAGGCCCTTCATGAAGCGTTACAGAATCCGATTGACGTTGATATGAAAAAGGTCGACGCGCAGCAGGCTCGCCGTATCCTCGACAGGCTAGTGGGGTATCTCGTCAGCCCGGTACTGTGGAGGATCTTCTACAAGGGACTGAGCGCCGGCCGTGTCCAGAGCGTAGGACTGCGCATGCTCTGCGAGCGCGAAAATGAGATCAGGAACTTCACGCCTGCAGAGTACTGGACCATCGAGGGGGTGCTCGAGACTGCCGGTAACGTCGAGTTTCCAGCCAGGCTCCTGAAGGTCGATGGGAAAAAGCCGGAGCTTGCAAGCAGGGACGAGGCGGAAAGCGTTCTGTCGGCGATCAAGGCCGAAACGCTGAAAGTGACGGAAGTACGTGAAAAGGACAAGAAGAGGAACCCGCAGCCACCGTACATAACCAGCACCCTGCAGCGTGACGCGGCGGGACGCCTCGGATTCTCCGCGAAAAAAACGATGGTGATCGCCCAGCAGCTCTATGAGGGCGTCGAGCTCGGAAGGGAAGGATCGGCCGGGCTGATCAGCTATATGCGTACAGATTCCACACGGGTAAGCGACGAAGCATACCGGCAGGGTATATCATTCATCGAGCAGCGCATTGGTCCGGACACCGTATACAGGGGCAAGAGGAGTTTCAAGAAGGCAAAGTCATCCCAGGATGCGCACGAGGCTATCAGGCCGACGGATTGTTTCAGGACACCGGATGACATCAAGAAACACCTCGGCAGGGATCAACTCGCGCTCTACACGCTCGTGTGGAAGCGGTTCCTTGCATCGCTGGCCGCTCCCGCGGTGTACGAGGTCAAGGAAATCGACATAGCCGCCGGCGAGCGTTTTCTCCTCAGAGCCAACGGGAGAAGACTGAAGCATCCCGGTTTCCTGGCAATCATGCAGGACAGGCAGCCGGAGAGCGATACCTGGATTCCGGAAATCCGCTCGGGTGAGTTCCTCTCGATCAGGGAGCTGGACAAGTTCCAGCACTTCACCGAGCCTCCGGCGAGGTATACCGAAGCCTCGTTGATCAAGGAACTCGAGGACAAGGGAATCGGGCGGCCGAGCACGTATGTCAGTATCATAAGCATCATTCAGTCGAGGGACTACGCCAGTAAAGAAAAAGGCACACTGTTTCCCACCGATCTCGGGGAAAAGGTCTGGCAGACACTCGACAGTCTTTTCAGGGACGTTTTCGAGGTGGATTTTACGGCGCGCTTGGAGACCGAGCTGGACAAGATCGAAGAGACAGATAAAGAATGGCATGATGTCGTGAGGTTCTTTTTCGATCCACTGACCGCCGATCTGGAGAAGGTCAAGGAAAAGCAGGCCGAGCTGAAGCAGTTGATGCAGGAAGAGACAGATGAAACTTGCGAAAACTGCGGCAGCAAACTCGTAAAGAAGTGGAGCAGGAACGGTCCGTTCCTTGCCTGCCCGGGCTTTCCCGAATGCCGCTTTACGCGTTCGGTCGAGGGAGAAGAGAAGATAGACAAGGAGTGCCCGAAATGCGGTGGAACCCTCGCGTACAAACAGGGACGTTTCGGAAGATTCATCGCTTGCCAGAACTATCCCGAATGTAAATACACGGAAGCCGCGACACTCGGCATAGCTTGTCCTAGAAAAGGCTGCACGGGTGAAATCGCCGAAAAACGCACACGGAGGGGCAAGATCTTCTACGGATGCACACGCTATCCAGCATGTAACTATGCGAGCTGGGACAAACCCACGTCGCAATTCTGCCCGCAGTGCAAAGAGACCTATCTCGTCGAGAAATCATCGAAGAAAAAGGGACATTTTCTCAAGTGTCCCGCGTGCAAGTCCGAGGTCACTCCTTGAAAAATGAGGTCACCGTGATTGGCGGCGGCCTGGCAGGGTCGGAGATCGCACTCCAGCTGGCCGGGAGGGGAATCGGGGTCCGCCTTGTTGAAATGAGGCCGGCAGAACCGACTCCGGTTCACCGCACCTCCTATCTCGCCGAGCTGGTCTGCAGCAATTCACTCAAATCGGAAAACCCCGAAACGGCATCGGGACTTCTCAAGATGGAGCTGCGCAGGCTTAAATGCCGGCTTCTCGGGATCGCGGAGAAGGCGAGGGTTCCGGCGGGCCATGCACTCGCCGTAGACAGGGAAGAGTTTGCGCGATTGGTAACCGTTGCCGTCGATAGTGAATCGAGGATATCAATGGAACGGAGCACGCAGAACGATCTCTCGATGGCAGGCTGCAGCGTCGTAGCCACGGGTCCATTGACATCACCGTCACTATCGGATTCGATACGGAAACATTTCTCAAGGGAGCATCTCTACTTCTATGACGCGATCTCGATATCGGTGCACGCAGATTCCGTTGACACGGATATAGCATTCAAAGCATCGAGGTACGGTAAGGGCGGCGCCGATTACTGGAACCTGCCTTTCTCGAAAGAGGAGTACG
>DAOVFR010000257.1 GCA_030672805.1 Candidatus Krumholzibacteriota bacterium | reverse complement strand
GAGGAGCGCCCCTTCCTTTCGGTTAACGCTGCAGCGCTGCCGGGAGACCTGTTCGAAAGCACGCTCTTCGGACATGCACGGGGAGCGTTCACCGGCGCGGTCGTGCGGTATCCGGGGCTGATCGAATCCGCCGGGACTGGAACACTCTTTCTCGATGAGATCTCGGAGCTAGAGCCGCGAGCACAGGCGAAACTTCTCCACCTTCTCGATACGGGCGAGTACCTGCCCCTCGGGCAAACCAGCGTGAAGAGGAGCCGGGCGCGAATCGTCGCCGCGACCAACCGGAAACTGGATGAAGAGGTGAAGGGAGGGAATTTCCGGGAGGATCTCTACTACCGCCTGAACGTTCTCAGTTACACGGTTCCGCCCCTTCGGCAGCGGCCGGCTGATATCGGGCTGCTCGCTGATCATTTTCTGAGGAAAGCCTGTACTTCCTTCTCCATCGGACCGCTGGCGTTCAGCAGAAGCGTCATGGACCTGTTCGAGGAGTATTCCTGGCCGGGGAATGTCCGTGAGCTGCAGAATACGGTCTACAGGGCGGGCGTCAAGGTACGGAGGGGAACGCTCCGGACGCTCCATTTCTCGATACCCATCTCGTGCCTTGTGAAGTGTTTCAAGAACCCGGGTTCCCGTTCACTGCCGGGACGGATTATGGAGTTCGAGAAGAAGGAGATTCTCGAGGCGCTTCAGCTGTTCGGTGGGAACAGGTCGAGAGCCGCCGCTCACCTCGGCATAAAGAGAACAACCCTGATATACAGGATAAGACGGTTGGGCATCGAGTAAGTTGGCTCCGTTATCTTAGCGGACCCGTCTACAGCTTGTACCCGAACTTCCGCAGGAGATCGTATCTCCACTTCTGTTCTTCTTCGTCTTCCACACCCCTGGGCTTTTCGCCATCTATAACACCGAGGATACCACGTCCCTGTTTTGTCTCCGCCACGACTACCTCAACATCATTGGCGGTGGCGCAGAAGATTCTGCACACCTCGGGCACGCACTTGACGGCGTTCAAGATGTTGATGGGGAAGGCATCCTTCATGAACATGATGAAGGAATGTCCCGCTCCGATCGCCTCCGCGTTCGATTTTGCAAGCTGAATAAGCTCGGTGTCGTTTCCGGAAAACCGCACCATGCAAGCGCCGGATGCCTCGCAGAACGCAATCCCGAACTTGATATTCGGTACGGCGGAAACCGTAACTTCGTACAGGTCCTCAACAGTCTTGATGAAATGCGACTGTCCGAGGATCATGTTCATTTCTTTTGGCTTCTGGATCTTGACGGTTTTCAGTTCCATCTCTCACTCCCTGTTCGCGTTCCCGTGACTGTTCCCGGCTGGCGAAATCCCTCCGGCCATTTATTAAAAGAACACGTTCCAGAACGGATGTAGGATCATCTTTAACTTGTCGAGAGTATTTCGCATCTCTCTCTCGATTTGCTCTTCCTGGAAGGGGGGAAGGATATCTTTCTCTTCCGGAATGACGAGCTCCATTTCCTCGTCGAGTATCCCCCTGATGATGGCAAGCCATCCCTCGGTCACGTATGGACCGTATCCGCTGAGGAACAGGTCGACAAGGGGAATATTCCGCTTCCTCGTTTCCCGGGAGATCATCCCTATCAGCCCGGTGAGGGCGTCGAGGTCGAGCCCGAGATTGGTCAGCGTATCGGTGAAAAGGGGGTCGCTTCCGCCGTTTCTGATAAGCAGCTCGGGCTGGAATGCGTCGAGCAGCGGAATCACTATTTCCGCCATGGCCATTTCGTACATCGACCAGTCCGCCAGTACCGGCATCGGGATGTTCACCGTGTATCCTTCTCCATCGCCTTTCCCCATCTCGTGGATGAACCCCCGTCCCGGGTACAGGGTTCTCGGGTCCTGGTGCAGCGATATGAAGAGGACGCGGGGGTCCTCGTAGAAAATGTCCATCGTTCCGTTTCCCTGGTGGGCGTCGGTGTCTAGAACGAGCACCCTGTCGAGCCCCTCTTGCAGTACCGCTGCGACCGATACCGCAACATCATTGAAAATGCAGAAACCCTCACCGTAGTTCGGCCCGGCATGATGCAGTCCGCCGAATCCGATCGCTGTGCCGCATTCTACCGATGCACGGGTCGCTGCGACGCTGGCGCCCACAATCAGGCGTGCCGCGTCCGTAGATCCCGGGAGAAGTTGAGTGTCCGGCGAAAGGAATCCGCGTCTTGTTTCAAGCGAGTTGACACGTTCGAGATAGGATTTGCTGTGGACGGCCATCAGGAGATCGTCAGAGGCTTTTTGCGGCACCCGCATCTCGAGACGTTCGTTCACGGCCGGAAACCGTTCCACCAGTTCTCTCATGAAGCGGTCGAAGCGGCTGCCGCGGAAGGGATGGGTTGCACCGAAGTCATAGCCGGAAAAATCAGGATGGTAATAGAACGGTATCCGTGAACGTTCGCCTTTGTCCATCGCGCGTTCTCCCGCGAAAACCTGTTACGGGTGGATCGTCCGGGCTCACTTCGTGGAGATATTATGTTGTTTGATCTTATTATGAAGGTGTTGGCGGGTAACTTCAAGAAGTTCCGCTGTCTTTGTGATTTTCCGACCGGTCTGTTCAAGTGCTTCAATGATGATCTGCTTTTCGACTATCCGGAGTTTCGCTTTCAGAGACTTGTTTTTATTGAGCTCTTCGAGGGCTCCATTTTCCGCTGCGAGTTGCGGGAAATGCTCCTTCGTCAGAGCTTTGGAGTCACCGCTCAGCGCGAGGGCCCGTTCGATTGAGTTTTCAAGCTCCCTGACGTTCCCTGTCCATTGGTTTGACAGGAGCAGACGCATGCCATTTGGCAGTATTTTAATGCCTTCCTTGTTCATCTTTTTGGAGAATTTCTCGAGGAAGTGTTCGACCAGCGGAAAGATGTCTTCTCTCCGCTCCCTGAGCGGCGGTATCGTGATGGGTACCACGTTCAGGCGGTAGTAAAGGTCGTGCCGGAAACGTCCATCCTTGATCTCTTCGGCAAGATTGCGGTTCGTTGCCGCAATAACCCGGATATCCACGTTTCTTGGAGTATTCTCGCCGACTCTGCGAATCTCACCCTCCTGAAGCGTCCTGAGCAATTTGACCTGGAGGGGCTGAGGCATGTCACCGATCTCGTCGAGGAATATAGTGCCGCCGTTCGCCTGCTCGAACAGGCCGTCCTTGTCGTTGTTTGCCCCGGTAAAGGATCCCTTCTTGTGCCCGAAAAGCTCGCTCTCGAGAAGTTCGCTGGGCATCGCACCGCAGTTGATGGTGACAAGCTGCTTGGTCTTTCTCTGGCTGTTGAAATGCAGGGCCCGGGCGATCAGCTCCTTGCCCGTGCCGGTTTCGCCCTGGATGAGGACGGTCGTATCGAGCGGCGCGACCTTGTGGATGGTGTTAAAAATATCCTGCATCGCCTTGCTTTTTCCGATGATGCCGGAAAATTCGTACTTCTCGGACAGTTCGTGC
>DAOVFR010000181.1 GCA_030672805.1 Candidatus Krumholzibacteriota bacterium | reverse complement strand
TCCCGCCGCACTCGGGACAGCCGACATCGAGCTCGTCGACGAAGGGACGGTGCAGGTCGAACTCCTCGGGAAAGGCCTCGCTGATCGAACGAAGCTCGCTCAGATCCCCTATGCAGTACTTCTCGCCGCAGGATGCGCAGGTCCAGATGTTCAGCGGCGTGCCCCAGTAGCGTTCGCGGCTCAGTGCCCAGTCGACGTTTCCCTCGAGCCACCTGGCAAACCGGTTCTCCCCCACCTCGGGCGGGTACCACTTCACCTTCGAGTTGGCCTCGATCAGGAGATCCTTGAAGGCCGTTGTCTTGATATACCATGAACGCCTCGCGTAGTAGATAAGGGGCGAATCGCAGCGCCAGCAGAAGGGATAGGCGTGCGTCACCTCGCCGCGCCTGTACAGAATGCCTCGCTCGTCGAGATCCGCCATGATCTCCGGATCGGCATCCTTGATGAACCGTCCCGCCCACTTCGTCACCTCGCCGGTGAACTTGCCCTGCGCGTCGACCGGCTGGATGAAGGGCAGATTCTCTCTCTTGCCGGCATTGTAATCATCCTCACCGAAAGCGGGGGCCATGTGCACGATCCCCGTACCCTCGGTCAATGTCACCCAGTCCGCTCCGATCACGCGGAACGCATCATCCGAGTCCCTGAAATAGGGGAAACAGGGTTCGTAATGCTTTCCGATCAGGTTTTCGCCCTTCACCGTCTCCAGGACCTCGACGTCACCGTCCAGCACGTGGACCAGCGCCTCGGCGAGGATCATCACATCACCATTGTTCCTCACACGGACATAGTCGAAGTCGGGACCGACGGCGAGTGCGACGTTCGAGATCAGCGTCCAGGGAGTCGTCGTCCAGACGAGGAAGCAGACGTCCTCATCAACGATCTTTAGCCTGATGAAGATCGACGGGTCGGAAACGTCCTTGTATCCCTGGGATACTTCGTGGCTCGAGAGCGCAGTTCCGCACCTCGGGCAGTAGGGAACGACCTTGTGTCCCTCGTACAGCATGCCCTGGTCCCAGAACTGCTTGAGGATCCACCAGACGGACTCGATATAGTCGTTATAGAAGGTTACGTACGGGTTTTCGAGGTCGAGCCAGAAACCGAGCTTCCTCGTAAAAAGGAGCCATTCGTCCAGGTACTTGAACACGCTCTTCCTGCACTGCTCGTTGAAGGCGGCGATACCGTACTTCTCGATCTGGTCCTTTCCGTCAAGACCGAGCTGGTGCTCGACCTCGATCTCGACGGGCAGTCCGTGCGTGTCCCATCCCGCCTTCCGGATGACTCGATGGCCATGCATCGTCCGGTACCTGCACACGAGATCCTTGATCGTACGGGACAACGCATGATGGACACCCGGCCTGCCGTTCGCCGTCGGCGGCCCCTCGTAGAACACGAAGGGATTATCGGCCGGCCGCTCCTCGACGCTCCTCGTGAAGATATCGTTCTCTTCCCAGAACCGGAGGATCTCCTCCTCTGCCTCGATCGCGAGGCGCTGCGGCGGCAGATTACGGTACAGGGTCATTTTTTCGCCGGTATCTTCCATGTCGCGTTTCATCGTTTTATATCAGTTTTGTATCAGCTCGGTTCCCGCAAGGCGTCTAAATACCGCTCCACCGGCCCGCGCGCAACGCGGCCGTCTGTACATGACTGGATATGGGCCGGAGTGAGAACTCTTTCTTATAATGCAATTTATAGCCGTTGTCAAGCCCCGCTGCCCCTGCCTGGCCGGCAAGGCGCGCGTCACAACTCCCCGAGAAAACCATCGATCAGCCCGGCCAGCTTTGCTCCTCCCTTCTTCGCGATGGCAATGATCTTCACGATGTTTGCCGGCTCGAGGCAGTCCGGCAGCGCTTGATCCGTAACCACCGATATTCCAAGCACTTTCATTCCGGCATGAACCGCCGAGATCGTTTCAGGGATCATCGACATCCCCACGACATCGGCCCCGATCCTCCTCATGAACCGGTACTCCGCGGCGGTCTCGAGGTTGGGACCCGCCACGGCGATGAGCACCCCGCGCCTCACCGGAATCCTGAGGTCCAGGGCGGCCGATTCGAGCAGCGAGATATATTTTCGGTTGTACGGCTCGCTCATGTCGGGAAAACGCGGGCCGAGCCTGTCATCGTTCGGCCCGATCAGGGGATTGTCACCCATGAGGTTGATGTGATCGGTGATCGCGACGATATCGCCGGGAACGAAGTGCGGGTTCATAGACCCGACCGCCGATGTGAGTATCAGCGAGCGAGCGCCGAGAGCCCTCATGACACGGACGGGGAAGGTGATCTGCTGCATCGAATAGCCCTCGTAGTAATGGACACGCCCCTCCATCACCACGACCTTCGTGCCGGAGATCTCGCCGATGATCAAATTCCCCGCGTGGAGACCCTCGATGGTCGAAACGGGAAAGTGGGGAATCTCCCCGTACGGGATACGTACCTTCACCTTGATCTTCCTCGCCAGGCCCCCGAGACCGCTCCCGAGAACGATCCCGAAAGACGGCTTGATCGAAACACGCTTCCTGATGAACGCCGCGCTCTCCCTTATCCCGTCGTAGAGATCCGTCACTGACCGTTCCTCCCTGTAAATCGTTACGAACCGGTCCAGGCTAGCACCGTTATACATGCAAAACGGCCGCCGGGCAAGAGATATCTATGTTCGGGAAGGGAAACACCCGAGAATACGGGCGCCGTGTCGCACGGCCGGGAATTTGACCGTGAAAACGATGGCACGGGACCGCGCGGTTGTGGTACGGTTTGTCACCTGATGCGATCACGGGCAACGCAATGGTCGGTAGTATATGGATAGGAAACTGATCCTTATCTTTCTCGGATTCCTCGTTCTGACAACGGCCGTCTACGCCGCCTCGTTCGATAACTCCTTCAGGCGCGACGACTTCTGGTATCTACGCCACGTCATAGTCAATCCGCCTGTCAGCGCGGTATTGAACCCGATGACGGGAATTCATTTCTACCGGCCGGGCGCGATACTGCTTTTTCTACTCGAATACAAGGCGTTTCATCTCAGCGGCGGGTTCTATATCGTCTTCAATTTCATCCTGCATACAGGCATCGCGCTGCTCGCGCTGTGGATCTTCAGGGCCCTCGGCTTCGGGGCGGCGACTGCCGTGCTCGCAGCAGGCATTTTCCTGCTTGGCGCGGGGCATTACGCCAAGCAGGTCATGTGGGCGTGCACGAGCGGCCCTCTCCTTTCGACGCTCCTGACCATGGCGGCGATCCTCCTGACACTGCGATGGATCGGGTGGGGCGAACCCCGGCCCCGCGGCAGGAGCGGGATCGCCCTTCCCGCGGCGATCATCACGATACTCTGCATCGCACCCTCATTTCACGGGCTTTCGATCGCCACACCTGTACTTCTTGCGTGCCTCGTCCGGATACATGGAAGGAAGGCGTGTGTGGACCACCGGCGGCGGCTTTTCACCGTTCTCGCGCCGGTCGCATTATGGCTCGCCGTCATGGTGATTCTCATCGTCTTCACGGAGCGCTACCGGACCATGCTGTTCGAGCGGTTCCACGCACCGCTCGACATGATTCACTACATCTTCAAGAATCCCGGCTTCATGATTTTCCCCATTCAGAAGTCAGAAATCATCGGTGACAATCCGCTCTTTCTCTTCCTGCTGAGGGTCTCGAGCCCCGTCCAGTACATCCTCTCCACATGCACGGTCATCGTGATCGCCGGCATCCTGATCAAGGGGGACGCGAAACTCCGGGCCGTGACACTCTGGCTCTACATCTCCCTCGCCCCGTTCGCCTTCGTCAAGCTGCCGGAATCGTGGCTGAATCTCAGGTACGTCTATTATCCCGCCATACCGCTGTGCGTCCTGATCGCGCACGGCGTCGTGCACGCCGCCAAGAACAGGGGGCGGGCCGCCGCGTTCGCCGCCATCTCGGCGCTTGCCGCCTTCTGTGTCTGCACGATCATCCTGATCGGCCTGCTCGAACGGCACTACGAGGCAAAGATCGGTAACGATTTCAATGTAAAACTGATGAAAGAGATGAAAGAGCTGGTGCGTGAGCATGAGAGACGGTAGGAGGTTCGCTGGGTTTTCAGATTTCCGGCAGCTCCATCAGTTTCTTCTCCATCCCGCCGGGGACCGATACCGTCTTTGTGCGGGACCGTTCACCCGCCTCGATCGCGACCTCGCCCTTCGGCAGGGAGAGGAACCTCGAGAAGGCCCTGACGAGCTCCCTGTTGGCCGCTCCCTCACGCGGCGGGGCGGCGACGGATACACGAAGCTCCCCGGCTGCATTCCAGCCAAGGAGCTTAGTCACGGATGCTGAGGGCTGGACACGCACACGGAATCCAACCCTGCCATCCTTTCTATTCCTGATCTCCCTCATCCTGTGCAAAATTTGAGAGGTTCTTTCTCAGTTCCTCCATAGACCACGTGGAATCTGCACCATCCGCCCCGTCGACAGTCTGATCGGCCGAATCATCCGATACCTGCTGTGCGTGGGGCTTCCCATCCGCCGGTGCAGGGCCGAACCCGGGAGACGGCTGCTCCCGAGCCTCGGTGGGACCGGCCTGCTGCGCTGCCGGCTTCTCCGGCTGCCGCGGCATCATCCCTTCGGGCGGAGTCTGTGATGCACCATCGCCCCCACCTATCTCCGTCAGCCCCGAGAGGGCTTTATCCACCTCGGTATCGCTCGGAGGACTCTCGACGGCGTCCCGTGAAGCATCCGTGCGGTGCACCTCGTACCGGCTCCAGTCAGGCTTCGATTCCTTGACCTCGTAGCCTTTCCAGTCATCGGAACGTTCAGCGTGTGTTTCCCGTGTTGCCGTTCCGGCCTGCACCTCCTGTGCCGGTGCCCCGGCTGCCGGCGCGGCGCCGTCGGGCTGCCGGCCTTCAGCGGGTTCCCGCTGCGCATGCACTTCCGGTTGCTGCATGCCTGCCGCATCCTGCGATGGGGCAGCTGTCGGAGCGCCTCCCGGTCCGGCGTCCGGCGCCGCGGCGACGGGTCGCGCAGAATCCCCGGCGGGAGCCTTGTTCCCGTTCATGTGGGCTTCGGGATACAGCTTTTCCTCGATGCTCCGTGCGACGTTCTGCCTGAGTTCTTCGCTGCTCCCCTCATTTAGCTGTTCGTTCTCTTCCCTTGTGGAGGCGGACTCCGCATCCGGAGCCTCTTCAGTGAACGAGCCGGGCTCGCGATGCGGCGGCACGTCGTCGACTGCACCGATCGGTTCAACCTTCATTTGAAACATATCCTGTTCTTCACTCGCCTGCGTGGCGGCCGCCTCGGTGATGGGGTTGTCCGCGGAGACACTTTCCAACTGCTCGCCCTCCTCGCCCGGAGCCCGGGTTCCCTTCCAGCCGGGCCGGGGGAACGTCGGTCTCTGTTCTTCCTCCCTCTTCTCCTCGTCACCCCACGTGACCTTGTCCGACGGCCCGTGTGCAAAATCCTCGGTGATCTTATCACGGCTCATTCTCTGCGATGGCGGCACCATTCTTACATCACTCGCGACCTTTTTGCCGATTTCTTCGATC
>DAOVFR010000092.1 GCA_030672805.1 Candidatus Krumholzibacteriota bacterium | reverse complement strand
TCGAGCAGCTCGTAGTCGAACGAGCCGTATCCCTGTGTAACGCTTTTCAGGTTGTCGTAGAAATCATAGATAACCTCGGCCAGCGGCATGTCGAACAGCATCTCGATACGGCCTGGGGCCTGGTAGTGGTAGTGCCGGCTCACGCCACGCCTGTTCAGGCACAGCGTCATGACGGATCCGAGATACCGCTCCGGAATCATGATACTTGCCCTGATGAACGGTTCCATCGCGTGATCGATAGCCGCGGGATCGGGGAAACGTTCCGGATTATCGACGGAGAGGACCTCGCCGCTGTTCATGACGAACCTGTACTGCACGCTCGGTGCGGTCATGATAACGGGCTGGTTGTATTCGCGTTCGAGACGCTCCTGGAACACCTCGAGATGGAGCAGACCGAGGAAACCGCAGCGGAATCCGAACCCGAGCGCCGTCGAAGAATCCTTCTGGTACACGATCGACGCATCGTTCAGGCTGTACCGTTCGAGGGCGTCGGTGAGCGGCGCGTAGTCCTCCGTGTTCACCGGGTAGACAGAGGAGAAGACGACGGGTTTTACCTCCTTGAAGCCCGGGAGTGGGGAGGAAGCGGGTTTCGCCGCCAGGGTGATGGTGTCGCCGATACGCGTCTCGCTCACAGTCTTGATGCCTGCGACGATATAGCCGACCTCGCCGGCCGAAAGCGAAGGACGCTGCTCCCGCCTGAGCTTGAATACGCCGACTTCCTCGACAGTATGCACAGCGTCGGTGGACATCAGCCTGATCTCGTCACCGGGTCGGACCGTTCCGTCGAACACCCGGCAGCTCACGATCGATCCGCGAAAGGTGTCGTAATGCGCATCAAAGATCAGGGCCGAGAGGGGACCCGCGGGGTCGCCCGCGGGCGGGGGGATCCTTTCCGTTATCGCTTCGAGGATCTCCTCGACGCCCGTTCCTTCCTTTGCCGAGCAGAGGAGCGCCCCATCGGAATCGAGGCCGAGTTCGATCTCTATCTCCTCCATGATGCGATCGATGTCGGCCGACGGGAGGTCTATCTTGTTGATCACGGGGATGACGGCCAGATCGTGCTCCATCGCCGCGTAGAGGTTGGCCAACGTCTGCGCCTCGACTCCCTGCGACGCATCTACGAGCAGGAGGATTCCCTCGCAGGAGGCGAAGGCGCGCGATACCTCGTATGAAAAATCGACGTGGCCGGGCGTGTCGATGAAATTGAGCGTGTAGAGCCCGCCGCTCTTGCTCCGGTACTGCATGCATACCGTCTGGCTCTTTCGAGTAATGCCGCGCTCGCGCTCGATGTCCATCGTATCGAGCATCTGGTTCTTGAACTCCCGGTCGCTCACCAGTCCGGCGTGCTGGATCAGGCGGTCAGCCAGCGTCGATTTCCCGTGGTCGATGTGCGCAGTGATGCTGAAGTTGCGTATTTGTTTCATGTTACCGGCGGTTCTCCCTGTGGTGGTTACAGTTTGCAGACCAATGGAATGTAGCTGTTCGGATGCGCGGTGTAAAGGATCGACTGAAACCTTTTTCGCCCGGCTGCACTATACATCTATGTGATTGAGTTTCGCCGGGGCCTGGGGTAGAGTATGCCCGGTGTGATATCAACGAAGGCGGTGATCATGTCGAAGGCAAAACGGATCGTTTCGATCGTAATCATTATAGTTGCCGTCCTGGTACTTGCGGCGGCTGTGGCGGTGAGGCTCATCCTGACGCGTGAGCGTCTCATGACTCTCGTCGTGCCGCGCATCGAGAAGAAACTTGATGCATCGGTCGGCATCGATGACATCGGGGTGAGGTTTCCGTTCGGGTTCGGTATCGATGCAAAGGGCCTGTCGTTCTCGAAGGTTCTTCCCGACAGCAGCACGGTGACGTTCACCTCGGACAAGATCGTGTTCAGGGCGTCGCTGTTCTCACTGATACGGCGGAAGCCGGAGATAAAAAAGGTCACCGTCGATAACGGAGCCGTTCGCCTGACCGGGCATCCGAAGGGGATCGACGTCACCCTGGAAGGGTTGTCCGCCGGGTTCTCCATGAACCCCGACGGGGAAGCGTTCAGGATCGGGATAAAAACAGGGATCCGGTCGATCGGTCTTTTGAAGCCGGCTGCGGATGGAGCGATAAACCTCGAAGATATCGGTATCGAGGGCGTCATGAGGACCGATGCGGATTTCAAGTCAATCAGCACGGACGGGTTGAAATGCAATTGGGAAGACCTGGTAACGCTCCGCGTGAGCGGCGAAGCGCGGAAGATCAAGGATAATAAATACGTATCGATAAACGTTGAATCACGGGAAAACCGGCTGAAGCCGGTTGTTGAAAGGGTGCTCTCGCTTGATCTCGGGTCGATGGGGCTGCCGCTCAAGGGAAAGGATCCGAAACAGCTCATGCCTTTCGAGATCGAGGGCGGGACGTTCGGGTTCGATGCAAAGGTGGAGGGGATCCTGGGCGATCCGAACGAGATGGGGCTCTCCGGGACGATCATCATGGATGGTGTTTCACTCGTGCATGATGCGGTCAAGCGTCCCGTCACGGTTGACGGGACGATCGGCCTGTCGGATCACCGCGTCGATACGGATGGTCTCTCGATCACGTTCGGCAGATCGAGGGCCACCGTGGGGTTCGGCGTTTCCGTCGCGAACCGCAAGAAGATCGAAACGGTCAGTTTCAGGGGAGATCTTGACCTCGATGTTGCCGACCTCGTCTCGGCGCTCGATGTAAAGGATGTCGAGGTCTCCGGCAAGGCGAGGATCGAGTTGAGCGGGCAGGGACGCCCCGACGTACTCACAGGCCTGTTTCCCTCACCGGCCCGCGAAGTCACACCCGGACTTATCGGTTGGGCATGGCGGAACGTGTCATTGACCGGCAGGGTCGAGGTCGCACGGCTCGCAGCCGTCGTCAAGGACAACCCGTTCCGTATTTCGTCTTTCGATGCGTCCGCCGGTGTTTCCCGGGGAGACATGACCGATGTTTCGGGAACGCTGCTGCTGAACGGCAGCCCGTTCAAGTTCACTGCCGCCATGAAGCGGTTGATGCCGGTGTTTGCAGAGATGGCGCTTCGGGCACGGGAGAGCGGCACGCCGGCCGATCCCGGCCGGTTACTCGATGCAATCGAGAATGTCCCAGATTTCACGGGTGGGCTGTCGGGCCGCTCGATCGACGTGAGACCCCTCGAGGCGCGCGCCGCCGGGCGGAAGGCTTCGGGCGGCGCCGCCAGGGACGGCGAAAAGGGGGAAGACGGTGCAGATCAGGGACAGTCCGCGTCCCCGGCGTCCGCCGCGCTGCTGGTCTTTCTCAAGAATACCGCGTTCTCCGCGCGTCTCGATTCCTTTATTGCGGGCAAGGGGATCATAACGGACATTCAGGCCATCGGCAGGATCGCCGATGGGAGAATTCACATCGAACCGGTTACGTTGAAATATGCCGGTGGAAGGGGACGGGTTTCGGCCGACATCGACCTTCGGCATCCCGGAAAGGTGACAACCAGGGCGGACGTCAACTTCACGGGGATCGAGGCGGGCGAGGCGCTGGGGGCGATGCAGGCATTGGGGAGATCGGTGCGGGGTGCCTTCGACTGCACTGCCGATGCGGAACTCGAAACCGGTCCCGGGATCGATCCGCTTGACAATCTCAGAGCCGCGGGTTCCGCGCGGTCGAGTAACGGGACGGTGAATTTTTCGCCGTTCATCGCACCGCTGTCGTCGACGACGGGACTGGATCTCAGCAGGTACGAACGTTTCGATTACCGGAAATGGACGGGGAGCTTTCTCATCAGGGACGGGCGTTTCATCACCGATGACTGGAAAATCGGATCACCGGGCGGGGACTGGTCGATCGCCGGTTCGTTCGGTTTCGACGGCAACCTGGATTACCGCGTGAACCTCGTTATTCCCCCCTCGGTTCAGAGGGAGATGAAAGACCTCGCAAAGTGCCGCGACCTCGTCGACCTGTTTAGGGACCGTGAGGGCAACATCGCGCTCGATTTCAGACTGGGCGGGAACGCGAGATCCCCCAAGGTTTTCCTCGATACGGACAAGGCGCAGAAGCGGGCCGGAGAGAAGCTGATCGACAGTATCAAGAAGAAGGCGAAGGATCTCTTTAAATAGTGAAGCCCCCCGGGAGGCGGAATGTTCCGCCTTTCCCGAGGGGCCATGATTCAACAGTATTTCTCTGCGCTTTTAGTAGTTGACCGCGATCTCACGGCTGGTTACCGGGATCATGTTGTGCTGCGCGGTGCAGTCCGCGATAGCCAGAGAGCCGCCCGGATTGGCCACGAACTTGAAGCTCAGCTGATCGAAGTCTTCCATCAGCAGGAGCCCGAAGCTTGCGATCCAGATCGGGTCGGGGCCGTACACCGGCCGGTTGAACGTTATCGCGATACCATTGAACATGCTGCCGAACATAGCGACAACATAGTCCGGGTACTGCGCATTCAGAATTGCATACTCGGAACCGGCATCGAGATCCTCGTCGTCGGTGTTCGTGATGCGGATCATGAACTCGGTTGCATAGACGCAGTTCTCATCTTCCAATTCACCGGGCATGACGAATACGTAGCAGTCAAGGTTGGTCATTGCCTGGGTTTCACCCTGGCAGATCGTCGCTTCACCGTCGAAGTAGATAGTAAGCGACGGATTGTCAGGTTCCTCGACCGAGAACGTGTACTCCTGCGTATCCGTATCCGGTGTCGAAGCGTTATCGGTGACCTCAACGGTAAACGTCCATTCGCCATTGTCCTCGATCACGCCGATAAGATTTCCATCGGCGGACAGTGTGAGGCCCGTAGGAAGGGGATCGCTTCCGTCGGCGAGCGCCCAGGCATAGGGCTCGGTTCCACCGGTCGCTTCCAGGTCAACATTGTAAGGTGAGCAAGTGTATCCGACCGGTACGGAACTCGTTGTGATATCAAGCTCTTCTACCGGCGGTCTCGGCTCGACTGTGGTTTCATCCTCAGAACATCCAACTACGTAAGCGCTAAGGATGAGACCAATCAGGACTACGAAGACTTTTCTCATGGTGAGACCTCCTTCTCTCTAAAGAGTGAGTCCTGTTGTCCCCTCGGCCTGATGTGGACAGCAAGCAGTGTGCCACATGCCAATCGGCCGTCCGTTGGTGGCGTAAGCCGCTGTATTTAAAGATGTTACATTGCGAATGGAGGTTCCGGAAGGAGGGCGTGATGTTTCTTCTTGATTCTCATTATGCCATGAACAGCATGATCGAGTGCTTTCATTCTGCCTTGTGGCTGCAAGTTGCTTTGATTCCTTGATGAATGCGTTTTTTGCCCTGTCAGGGGGGCGATGCATATTGCACGCGCCGGTGTCTATGTGTGTCTGTGCTCGATGAGAATGGCGACCGGACGGCAGGGGTGAACGGTAAGAAGGAACGGCAAGCAGCTTGCGTACAAAGAGCAAATCGATTACCATGTGCAATCGAGGGATTGATTGTCCGTGTTCCGATAATATCCTGTTGTCGTGTCCCGGGCGCAATACCGTTCTGTTCCTGGAAAGCACCGTCAAAGGAGGTTTCGCGTGTTCGGCTGGATCATTTTCGTTGTATTCATACTGCTCGTGTTCTTCGTGATCGGGCTCTATAACACCCTCATCAGGCTCAGACGGAGGTGTGACAACGGCTGGGCCCAGATCGACGTTCAGCTCAAGAGGCGATACGACCTGATTCCGAACCTCGTTGAAACGGCGAAGGGATACATGAAGCACGAAAGGGAAGTGCTCGAGAACGTAACAAAGGCTCGGCAGCAGGCCATAAACGCCTCGGGCGTCAAGGATCAGGCCAAGGCGGAAAATCTCCTTACCAGCACGCTTCGTTCGCTGTTCGCCGTTGTGGAGAACTACCCGGAGCTCAAGGCCAACGAGAACATGCTGGCCGTGCAGGAAGAGCTCGTATCCACCGAGAACAAGATCTCGTTCGCAAGGCAGCATTTCAACGACTGCGTGATGGAGTACAACACACGGACCGAAACGGTTCCGGCGAACGTCATCGCGGGAATGTTCGCGTTCAAGGGGCGCGACTTCTTCGAACTCGAGGACACGGCACAGCGTGAAGCGCCGAAGGTGGATTTCTCGTAGGCGGCGAATGAATTTTGCACGCCATCGAGGTGAGTGTGGCCGATGTATAATGAAATCGCGGCAAACAAGCGGAACTCGTGGATTCTCGTCGTCGTCGTTTCAGCAGTGCTGCTCCTACTCGGCTACCTTATCGGCGAGTACTGGGGAATCGGGTACGGGGGGGTGGTGATCGCACTCGTCGTTGCCGTAATCGCGTCGCTCTTCGCGTACTATAGCGGCGACAGGATGGTTCTCACAATAAGCAGGGCACGGAGAATAGAGAAGAAGGATTATCCGCGGCTGTTCAACATCGTCGAGGAGCTCACGATCGCCTCGGGGGTGCCCATGCCCCGGATCTACGTGATCGATGACACCGCGCCGAACGCCTTCGCGACGGGCAGGGACCCCGAGCACGCGGCAGTTGCGATAACCACGGGTCTGCTCCAGAAGCTGAGCAGGGATGAGCTCCAGGGCGTCATGGCACATGAGCTGTCCCACATCGGAAACAGGGATATCCTGTTTGCCATGATGGTGGGCATCCTCGTCGGATCTATCGTGATGATCAGCGATTTTTTCCTGAGGAGCGTGTTCTGGGGCGGTGGTCGAAGGAAAAAGAGCGGCAAGGGCGGGGGCAACGCGATACTGATGGTGCTGGCGCTCCTGCTTGCCATACTTGCGCCTCTCTTTGCGAAGCTGCTCCAGCTCGCCGTATCCCGGCAGCGCGAATACCTTGCCGATGCGTCCGCCGCGAAGCTCACCCGTTACCCGGAGGGACTCGCCTCGGCGCTCGAGAAGATCGCGAATGACAAGGAAGTGCTCGAGGTCGCGAACAGGGCGACGCAGCACCTCTATATCGTAAACCCGATCAAGCCGTTCGAGAAGAGGGCGAAAAACCTCTTCAGCACACACCCGCCGATCGGGGAACGGGTTGCACGGCTCAGGTCCATGTGAGGGTCGTGCGGCGGCGGGAATCAGCCGACAAGCAGTTTCCCCTTTTTCATGATGACCGTACCGTCCAGCTCGAGCGTCGGGTTCTTGATGATGCCGTCGAGATGGATCGGCACATCGACCGTGCCGCCCATCGACATGTTATTCCCCAGGGCGATGTGAATCGTTCCCATCACCTTCTCGTCCTCGAGAATGTTTCCGATGATCGTCGCCGCGTCGTTCGTGCCGACGCCGAGCTCGGCGATATTATGGGCCGGCATGCCGAGCGGTTCGAGTTTTGCCTTGAGCCGGTCCGCTTCGGGGCCTCCGGTGATACCGGTGGCGTATCCCTTCTCGACCTTGATAGTGATCGGTGTCTTTCCCGCTAGATCGCCTATTCCGGCCATCGAGCCGTCCACGACGAAGACGCCCTCGGAACCGCCTTCCGCGGGCATCATGTACGCCTCGCCGGACGGAAGGTTCCCGAATTTGCCCGGTTCGTGGAAGAGACCGGTCGAGGCGATGGCGTCGATACCCTCGAGCGGCAGTGTAAGATCGGTCCCGCTCTCCGTGGTGACACGCGCTACCTTCGCGCCGGTGAGAAGCTCGGTGATCTTCTTCGTACGTTCTGCAATCGCGTAGTAATCCGCGTTGAGACAGCGGATCATCGTGTCCCGGGTGATGCCGGGCATCGTCGCCACGCGCGAGCCGGCGGCGCATGCCTCCCGCCGGGCCGCCGTGTGTGTGAGCGACTTCGATGTAGGCGCGATGACGACGTCGCTGTGCTTCATCGCGTGAGTGACGCATTCGGGAGGTTCCTCGCCGTTCCTGACCCGGGGAATGATCTCCAGGTAGATCGCTTCCGTTTCGAGCGACCGGGCGGCCTCGAGAAGTGCGGCGCCTATCTCCTTTAGCTCCGAGTCGGTGATGACGAGAACCTGTTCTCCCTTTTTCACCTTCATGCAGTCCCTCAGTGCGATGAGGGAGGCATCGAGCAGACCCTTGTCCATGGTAATCCTTTCTCCCGGGGATGGATCGATTCGTGTCTTCGTATCCCGCGCGGCCGGGGTTGACGTTGATCTGTGCCCGGCACACAGCATCAGTAATGCTAACAGATTACATGATTGAGTTCACGGGATAAATCCTTGGAGTTTCCTCGGGGTCTCCGCCAGTGGATGAATCGCTCCTTATGGAACGCCATCGCCGGTTTGTGCCGCAAACACTTTACATGGAACGCCCCGCCGGGTTACGCCGCTTTTATCGTCACGGCGCCATCCCCTCCGGCGGCGGGGCAGTTAGCTCGATCGCATTCCCGCCGGCCGGGTGCGGGAAGGTTATTTTCCACGCGTGCAGCATCAGTGTTTTTCCCATGCCCCTCCAGCCGTAATACCTGTCCCCGACGACGGGGTGCCCGATCGATGCGAGGTGTGCCCTGATCTGGTGGGTGCGCCCGGTCCGGATCGTCACCTCGAGAAGCGTTCTATCACCCTGACTCATCCCGATCGCCGAATAGCAGCTCACGGCGCTCTTTCCGTCCGGTGACGGCAGGGCTCTTGACCTCCTGCCCTTCCGGAGCTCGAGTGGCGTGGATATGGTTCCTGACGGGGGTGAGGGAATTCCCTCGACCATGGCGAGGTATCTCTTGCCGACCATGCCGTCGGCGATTGCCCTGCTCAGGCTGCGTGCGGCGGACCTTGTCTTCGCGATGAGGAGGACCCCGGTCGTCATGCGGTCCAGGCGGTGTACCGGTACGTAGGCGAAAGCGGGGTTGTCCCGGCGGTCCCGTGCCGTTCTCGACCGGTACTCTTCGAGCAGGTCCAGCAGCGACCCTCGTTCCTTTCGATT
>DAOVFR010000268.1 GCA_030672805.1 Candidatus Krumholzibacteriota bacterium | reverse complement strand
ACAATCGAAAAAGTGATTGAGATTATCAAGGATTTGCTGGATATTTCAGAACTGCCCATCAAGACGGCGGAAGACCATGTCCGCGGGGGTATAAGCTACCAGGTCGGATCGAACGGTAAGATCGCGGGGCTCGGATGGTCGCCCCGGCTCGACATCGGGGATTCGCTTGAAAGGATAGTCAGGGAGGAATATGGCTGCTGAACTGTCGGGCAAGAGTGTGCTTGTCACCGGGGCCGGAGGATTCATCGGAAGCCACCTGACCGAGGCACTGGTTAAGCATGGCTGCCGCGTCAGGGCTCTCATCCATTACAACGCGACGAGCTTTATCGCCAACCTGAATCATGCAGACAGGAACATCCTCTCCGAGATCGAGATCGTCTTCGGGGATGTCCAGGACGGCCACTTCTGCGACAAGATGACCGAGGGGATCGAAATAGTGTTCCATCTCGCCGCGCTCATCGGGATCCCGTATTCGTACGTAGCGCCTGTGAGCTACGTCCAGACCAATATCACCGGGACCGTCAACCTCCTGAACGCCTCGCTGAAGAACAGCGTCGAACACTTCCTCCATACGTCCACGAGCGAAGTGTACGGAACGGCGGTCTACACCCCTATCGACGAGAAACATCCGCTCCAGGGACAATCGCCCTACTCCGCCACGAAGATCGGCGCCGACAAGCTGGTCGAGAGCTACCACAGGGCCTTCGGGCTTAACGCCACCGTCATGAGGCCATTCAACACCTTCGGGCCAAGGCAATCGCTGAGGGCCGTTATCCCCACTATTGTTACCCAGGCGATCAGATCGGACGAGGTCCGCATCGGGTCCACGACCCCGAAGAGGGACATGACATTCGTCCTGGACAATGCTGACGCCTATCTCAAGGCGGCGGGCCGAACCGACCTTGGAGGCGAGACGATCCACTACGGTACGGGGAAGTCGTATTCGATCGGGGAGATCATCAAGTTAGTCGGCGGGATACTCGGAAAGAAGCTCAAGGTCATTGAGGACAGGGAACGGATCCGCCCTGAGAAGAGCGAGGTAATGGAGCTGATCTGCGACTATTCGAAGGCGAAGAAGCTCCTGGGATGGTCTCCCGGCTACGATCTGGAAAAAGGGCTGCGAGAGGTGATCGATTTCTTCAACGATCCGAGTCTCGAGATCCCGGACAGGTATCACATATAGGAGAGAAAATGCAGGCAGTGATCCTCGCGGGTGGGAAAGGAACGAGACTGAGACCGTATACCACCATTCTTCCCAAGCCGATGATGCCCGTCGGCGAAAAACCGATACTCGAGATCATCATCAACAGGCTCGCCGCGAGCGGTGTAAGGAAGATAGTCATCTCGGTCGGTTATCTGGCCGGAATCATCGAGGCCTACTTCGGCAACGGCGAGCGGTTCGGCGTGGAAATCGAGTATTTCCTGGAGAAGGAACCCCTAGGGACGGCCGGATGCCTCGCCCTGATAGACAACCTCGAAGAGGAATTCATCGTCACCAACGGTGATATATTGACCGATCTCGACCTGAACGAGCTCATAGAGCACCACAGAGCCAGCGGCAGGAAGGTGACTATATGCTCATACAGGAAGAAGGTGACGATCTCCCTCGGGGTCCTGGACCTCGACGGAGACAAAGTCAAAGACTATATCGAGAAACCCACCTACGATTTCTTCGTGAGCATGGGCATGTACGTGATGAACCGGGCCGTCATCGAGAACATTCCTCCGAACGAGTATTTCGACCTTCCGACACTCATCAAGAAGCTGATCTCCATCAGGGAACCGGTCAATGTCTTCAGATTCGAGGGAGAATGGCATGACATAGGAAGGGAAGAGGACTACAAGGCGGTGCTGGAAAAATACTGATAATGGCAAAAAAGATCCGAATCCTTCATATCTTCGGAACGTTCCACATCGGGGGCATGGAGACCCATCTTCTCAATTTCTTCAACCGCGCCGATTTCGACAGGTTCGAGCACTTCCTCTTCGTGGGCAGGGACGAAGGGCAGCTCCGCGAGGCCTTCCACGCCCTTCCCGTACGCATAGTAAAGCTGAACTTCACCCCGAAACACTACTTCTACAGCATTCCGTACGGATTGTACTTCTGCCTGAGGAACGGGATCGGGATCCTGCATGGGCACAACTACTGGGCCTACCTGTACTGCTTCTTCCTGTCGCTGATATCCGGCATCCCGTTCATCACCGCTGACTACGGCCTGGGCACATGGAAGAAGAAGATCCACCATGCCTGGGAATCATCAGTGTTCGGGCGGGCGAAGGTTAACATGGCCGTGTCCCAAGCTATACTGGACAAGAACCGCTCCCTGGTCAGGGGCGGGGGCGGCGGCAGGTTCGAGCTGGTTTACCCCATTATCAGGGACATCACGCCGGAGATCGTGCACGAGGAGGAGAAACGCGGTATCAAGCTAAGGCTGGGGATAGACGGGGACAGTCCCGTCCTGACGATAATTGGCAGGATAATCAGGTTAAAGGGCCATCGTTTCGCGATAGAGGCCGTCGACCGGATAAACGCGCAGGGGGATCGGGCGACGCTCCTGATCGTCGGCAGGCGGGGCGAGAACGGAGTGCTCGAAGAAAAGGACATCGAAAAAGACCATGTCTTCTACACCGACTTCTACGAGCGGATAGAGGAGATCTGGGCTGTCACCGACCTGTTCCTCATCCCGTCCACCTCCGAGGGAACCCCCCTGGTGCTGCTCGAGTACTTCGCCATAGGAAAGCCGGTCATAGCGAGCGATATAAGCGGCACCCGGGAGCTGATCAGGGACGGCTGGAACGGCTTCCTCTTCAAGAGCGGCGACGCCGGCGACCTGAAGGAGAAGATAGAACGGGCGATCCGCTCCGAAGATCTTGGGGCGATCAGGAGCAACGCGGTGAGATACTTCACGGAAAACCTCTCCCCAGAGGTTCAGACGCGAAAGATCGAGGATCTGTACGGGGAATCCTCCAGATAGGACCGCGGCGGCGAGCCGGCGCCCACCACCGCAAACACGGAGAGGACAATGCGATGAAACTGGAACAGAGTTTCATGGATTTCATGCTCCACCACCAGGAACACCACGAGCGGAGCTACAATTTCCTCGTCCTGCTCGAGGCGGTTCAGACCGCCGCGAAGTATATCCAGTACTTCTACCAGACGGGATCGCTCAAGAACGTGATGGGCGAAGCGGGGATCATCAACGTTCAGGGCGAGAACGTCATGAAGATGGACGACATCGCCGACTCGATCGTCCTGCACTATCT
>DAOVFR010000246.1 GCA_030672805.1 Candidatus Krumholzibacteriota bacterium | reverse complement strand
CGTTCCCTCAATCCGGCCGCCCTCACACCGAGCTCCGAGAGGACGGACTCGTAATGCTCGAGAGAGTTTTCCACCCGCGCCTGGTCCTGGATAAAATCGAGCTGTGTCTGCTTGAGCTCAACAACCTTGCCCTTGACCACTTCGATCTCGCCTGCTACGCCAGCGAATTCCTCCTCGAGGGAACATACAGCCTTACGCTCCTCGTTGATCCTTCCCATGATCGCCTCGATCTCGAACCGCGCGTTGTTGATCTTCTCCGAGATCGTCTCTAGGCGGAGTTCCGCCTCCCCTACCTCGCGGCCGGCACGATCGATCCGCCGGTCCGTTTCCTTGCTGCGTTCCGAGAACTGTATGACCTTTTCCTCGGCGGCCTGGATCTTCCGCCTGATCTCGTACCTTGAATTCTGCAGGTCTGTATGCCGCTGCTCGATCTCCAGAGTTTTCAGTTTCTTCTCTTCTACAAGTTTTTCCTTCTCGCCGAGCGAGGTGTTTTCCTGCCGGGTAAGGATACTGATCCGTGAGAGCTCCGATTCCGCATCTCTTCTTTCGGAGAGCATCGACGAGAGATTCTTCCTCAGTTGGATGAGTCCCCACGTACGGATACGCTCCTTGATCTTCTTGTATCGTTTCGCCTTGCTCACCTGGTACCGGAGCGAACGGACCTGCTTGCCGAGTTCCTCGAGAATATCGTCAAGCCTGACGAGGTCCTGCTCTGTAAGCTTCAGTTTCCGGTTCGCCTCGTCCCGTCTCATCCGGTACTTCACGATGCCCGATGCCTCCTCGAACATCTGGCGGCGTTCACCGTGGGAATCGTTCAGCACGTAGTCGATCATCTCCTGCTCGATCACTGCGTACGAATGGCTCCCCGTGCCCGTGTCCGCGAACAACTCCTTGATATCCTTCAATCTGCATGGCGTCTTGTTGATGAAGTATTCGCTGATGCCGGAACGGTACACCTTCCTCGTTATGGTGATCTCGCTGTAATCGAGCGGGAAGACACCCCGCTCGTTGTTGATGGTCATATTGACGAGAGCATATCCGAGCGGCTTGTGCTCCTGCGTCCCGTTGAATATGACGTTTTCCATCTTGCTGCTTCTAAGCTGTCGCGCACTCTGCTCCCCGAGGACCCACCTTACCGCATCGACGACATTTGTTTTTCCACATCCGTTCGGACCGAGTATCGCCGTTATGCCCGTATTGAAGTGAAGGGTCACGGGAGACATAAAGGACTTGAACCCGACTAGCTCCAATCTCGAAAGACCCACAGAGTTCTCCCTCCATAAAAGCTGCCCGGCAGCATGTTCACGCTACCGTTCAAGATTGACCACCTTCGCGTAACCGATCCGTTTCAATGAAAGAAGGCCGAGCCTCAGCTGTGCCGCTTCCTCCCTCGTACCAAGCTCCCCGACGTATACCCTGAACCACACCTCTCCCCTCACATCAACCTCGACGACCCTCACCTCGTATCCTTTCTCCTCCAGGTATTCCGTCTCCCTCCCGGCGCGTTCCAGGTCCCTGAACGAGGCAACATGGACCGCGTACAGACCGCCGGACGGAGCGGCCCCCTCGACCGCCGGTTCAGGTTGTACGGTACCGGGTTCCTCCCCGGGCGGTGGTTCGGCCTTCCCGGTGATCGGAGCCGTCTCGCCTGCGATCGTATCGGCGGCCCCGGTGCCGGACGGCGTCCTGTCCATGGCGTCCCGGACATCCCGCTGCTTGTTTACCAACTCCGACATCTGCTGCGATGATTCCCTCTGCCGTATCCCCCTGTTCATGATGATCCACCAGGAGACAAACACGGCGATGACAACCGCAACCGAGATCACGACGATTCTCGGAAGGTTTATCTTCGAACCCCCACCGGTTTCGATCATCTCGATCTCTTCCGTCTTCTCGATGACGGCCGGCTCGGGCTGTCCCTCCTCGATCCCTTCAGCCGGGGGGGGAGGAACAGTGGACCCGGCGGTCTTATCCTCCGGCGAAATACCTGCAACAACCGGTGGTTCGGCGCCTTCCTTCCTCGCACAGAAGCAGACCAGGTCGAGGTGAGAAACCAACGGCCCGAGATCGCCCAGGCTCTGCTGAAGCTGCCCCTCCTTCATTTCCTCGATCCGGCAGCAGAGGAACACACCGTCGACGAATCCGGCGAGAGGATTGATCGCTCCGTCATCCGTGTAGAGTGTCGAGCAGTAGATAATCACATCACTATTGGATCCGAGGAAATCCTTGATCTTCCCGAACTCTTTCTGGGCAAACGGTACCGTTCTGGAAACGGGGAAGGAACCGGCCCCCATGTAACTTACCCCGTCGATACCCGTCGGTTTCATAACGGACTTCAACGAGCTGCCGTACAGGAGAAGGTCGAGATATCCGTGCTCTTCCAGGTTTTCCACGATGCCGCCGAGACCGGGATGGATAAAATCGATGTCAACGATCAGAACGTTCTTCCCGAGCCTGGCCAGCTGATGGGCGATCTGCAGAACGGAAAAATCCCTCGATATGCGTTTCCCGTTCACGGAGAGGGCCATCAGCGAGTACCCCCTGTCGTCCCCGATCCTCTTCGATATCCGTGCCGATATCTCGCCGAAGTTGTGAAGCTCCCTCGATGACGAATAGTCATCCGAATCCATGAATGACTGAATCGCCTCTTCTTCGAGGAAGATCGTATATCCGCCGTCGCCCGCATCACACGAATCGCGTCCCTTGAAGTCCCGGCGTTCTTCATCGACCATTCGAATCACTTCCTCTCGAAGCTGGTCCCGATCCCCGCCCGCAGTTTCTCCGCCAGCGTCTTTTCATCATGCCTAGCCACGGTCCTCAGGTCCAGAAACACGGCATTCCCCTTGACCCGTACAAGCACCGCCGGATCGCCTTTTCTCAATGTCCCGGAAAGCGTATCGGACACTCCCGCTGGAAGGGTAATCACAACCAGAAACGTTCGCAAGGGATTAATGGGAAAACTCCCTCCCCCGATCGACGACTCCCCTTCCACGACCGATACATCCACTCCCTGAAACGATTCGACGTCCAGGAGACGGGTGAAACGCTCGGCCCGTTTTCGAAGGGTCGTTCCGTCGGCGAGTATCATCTGAAGTGCAGGGATGTGGTCGTACTCGCCCAGCCAGTAATGCAGCAGCACCTGCTCGAGACCGGCCATTGTCAGCTTGTCGGTCCGAAGGGCCCTCGAGAGATGGTTCGAACGCATCCTCCCGATCAGGTGCGCGGACGCGAGCAGGATGCCTCCCTGCGGCGCGCCGAGCACCTTGTCAGCGCTGAAGCTGATGATATCCACGCCGGTTTCGACAAGTTCCTCGATGCATTCCTCACCACCGATCCCCTCGCTGCCGAGCGGATAGAGGACACCGCTTCCCTGGTCGTACATGACGGGAACATTGTTTGCCTTGCCGAGTTCGACGAGCTCCCGCACGGAAACATCATTCGTGTAACCTACAATCTTGTAATTACTCGTGTGCACCTTCAGCAGAAGATCGGCTCCTTCTCGAATCGCACGTTCATAATCTTTCAGGTGGGTCCTGTTGGTCGTACCGACCTCCGCCACCCTGTCGGCAGCGATAGAGAGAATCTCCGGCAGCCTGAAACTGCCTCCTATCTCGACGAGTTCGCCCCTGGATATGGCGACGACGCC
>DAOVFR010000212.1 GCA_030672805.1 Candidatus Krumholzibacteriota bacterium | reverse complement strand
CCTTGCGAGCCGTCCGGGCAGCAGCCGCGCGGCCGCTGCGAACATGCCCTTTCTGAGCGCCCGCGGCCATGCATCGCAGCGCATCAGCGGCCTCATCTTGCCGTACCGCTGGTAACCACAGAAAAGCTCGTCACCCCCGTCGCCTGACAGGGCCACCGTTATCCCGCTGCGGCGGGTGAGATAGGAGACGAGAAATGTCGGCAGCGCCGACGGGTCACCGATCGGTTCGTCGAAGTTCTGGATCGCGCCGAGCATCAGGTCCCGCGCCTCGTCAGAATCGAGTATGAATCCCGTATGATCGGTCCCGAGATGTTCCGCCACGCGTCTCGCATAGGAACTCTCGTCGAATTCCCTCTCCCTGAAACCGATCGAAAAGGTTTTCACCGGCCGTGAGGCGTGGCGTCCCATGAGCGCCACGACGAGACTCGAGTCGACCCCGCCGCTGAGAAACGCGCCGAGCGGCACATCACTGATCATCCTCCTGCCGACAGCGTCGTCGAGAAGTGCCTCGAGCTCATCGAGTGCTTCATCGAACGATCCCCGGTACTTTCCGCGAGCGCCTGGCGGCGCTTCACTTCCGGGAACACCGTCTCCCGCCAATCCGGCGGCCAGGCCGGGCACTTCCCAGAACCGTTTTCTGCTGAAATTTCCCTTCTCCCAGGTAGCGATAACGCCGGGCTCGATCTTTTCAACACGTTTGAAGATCGACCGGGGTGCGGGCACGTAGCCGAAGCTCAGGTACTGCCCGAGCGCCGCGGCGTCTATCTCCTCCATGAAGGCCGTGTGTGCCCTGAGCGCGCAGAGCTCGCTCGCAAAGACGAGGTCCCCACCGTGCCGGTACACATAGAGAGGCTTTATCCCGAGACGGTCCCTCGCAAGTAACAGTCTCCCGGCGCGGGAATCCCAGATAGCGCACGCGAACATCCCGTTGATCCTTTCGAACACACGCTCCCCCCACTCCTCGTACCCGTGCACGAGAACCTCCGTATCGGTCCGGGACCTGAAAAGGTGGTTTCTCTCGAGTCCGAACCGCAGCTCCCTGAAGTTATAGATCTCACCATTGAAGACGACCCGGATGCTCCCGTCCTCGTTCCGCATCGGCTGGCGGCCCGCGGCAGAGAGGTCGATGATCGAAAGACGCCTGTGCCCCAGCCCGACGTTTCCCTCATCGAACGGCCGGCTGCATGGAGCATCGAGACGCGTGATGAAGACCCCCTCGTCATCGGGCCCCCTGTGCTTGAGGGTGAGACACATTCGCCTCAGCGTCTCTACGCTGTAAGTGTTCACGCTGGATACGAATCCGCAGATTCCACACACTGTCCGTGCAACCTCCCGCCGGTCGGAAAGTGGGCCGAGTTCCAATCCTGCAATAATATATCGGCCTTCCACGTCTAAAACTTAAGTCCTATGGGCGGCACGGCCCTTCAACGGGACGCTTCACTTCCCTGAACGAGCCCGATCGCTGCCTTCTGAACCGAAATCGCCGTAAAAAACCATCGAAACAAGTCTTGTAATTCTTTACGGGACGTGCAATCTTCCCTTGACCGCAAGCGGGGCCGGATCGTTCTGAAATGCAGCACGTCCAACCCAGGCGTTACGTGCGTGTCGGACAGGGAAGGAGAACCAGATGAACAGGAGAATGCTCGCCGCTTCGATCGCCACGGTACTCATCGTTTTTTCGCTGACAGGCTCAGGACGTGCCGGATCGATCATTGACGAGACCACGTTCGGCGCCAACGTCGGCATATCCTTTCCGACCGGGGACGCGGGCGACGCGTACAACATGGGATTCTGCCTCGGGGTCCACGGATTCTACCCTTACCGTGACAACATCCATATCGGGGGCCGTTTCGCCTATAACCGGTGGGGGATCGATGACATTATGGGCGGAGGCGCCGGTTGCGACGCGGACGGTCACGGTTCGATTATCGAGGTCCTCCCCCAGGTCAGGTACCTCTTCTCGAGGAATGAAACGAGCAATTACGGCTTTTTCGCCCTGGGCGGCCTCGGTTTCTACCGCTTCGGCTTCGACTACGAGATCGACTGTCCCGGCACGATGGCAGACGGCGACTACAGCGACTCCGAGATCAAGCTGGGCCTGTGCCTCGGAGGCGGGGTAACGATCGGCAGCGAGGGCGGAAGGATCTACGAGGTTATTCCCGTCTACAACATCGTGTTCACCGAGGACAGCAACTTCACGTACCTGGCGATCAGCGTCGGCATAAGCTTCGGGAAACAACCGGAGCCCGGCATAAAACGGGAGCCCGGCACAAAGTAAGTGCCTGTTCAATCGAACCCGTCCGGCCCGCAGCGCCTCCATGGTTCAGGATCCTGGCGGGGACGTGCCGGCTTGCCTGTATGAAGACAGCAATTGTCATACTCTGCGCTGTATTTCTCGCTGTAACCACTGCTCCGTTCGCCGCGGCGGTGCATGCGCCGCCGGATACGACGGCAGGCGTCCCCGCCGGCCTGCCGGACGAATCATCGGCCGACGTGAAGGTATTCCGTTTCCTGAACGGCTCCCTCGCAAATCCGCTGTTTGACCGGCTAATGCCGTTCGTTACCAATCTCGATAACTGGAGGATTATCCTGGTGCTGATCTGGTGCGCGCTCGTGATTGCCGGGGGAAAGAGGGGAAAATGGGCCGCACTGACGCTGATTCCGATCGTGGCCGCCTCGGACCAGATCTCGAGTTCGCTGATCAAGCCTCTCGTCGGGCGCATGCGCCCCTGCGAGGTGCTCGGTGGCATCCACCTGTGGTACGGACCGGAAGGATGGATCACCACTCCGGCAGAAATCATCCAAAGCTACAAGTCGTCATTCGCCTTTCCCTCGAGCCACGCGGCAAACATGACCGCCGCGATGCTGTTCCTCGGCCTGGCTTATCGCAGGTTTCTCGTTCCCACGCTGTTCGTGGCGGCCCTCATTTCATACTCGAGGATCTATATCGGTGTTCACTGGCCGACGGACGTGCTGGCCGGTATGGCGCTCGGCGCTCTCATCGCCTGGCCGACGTATCTTCTCTACCGCCGTTATACGACGAACACCGGGCAGACGGCTTTCTGAATGACCCGGGAGGCAGTGCTCCCGAACAGGAAATCGCCGATACCGTGGGAACCGGCCGATCCCATGACGATAAGGTCGACCTCCTCTTTCAGCGCCAGCTCCCTTATCAGCAGAACGGCGCGCCCTTCGGCGACCTCGTACCGGACGGTGAGCCCTTCGAGCTTCTCTCCCACAAGTTCTCTCATCTTCCGCTCGACCCGCTCGTTGAGTTTGGGATCGAGCTGGAGGATCGACTCGATGCCCGCGGTGTAGTAGACGGGCGGGATCTCGACGTCGACCGCATGAAACACGATAACCTCGGCGCCATGCTTTTCAGCGACCGTTTTCAGAAACTCAACGACGCCGACCGATTCCTTGCTGAAGTCGATGGGATACAGCACCTTCTTCAGGTGGATCTCGTTCGTGTCGGGATCTATGAACTCATGTTCGGGCCGCTTGACAACCAGTACCGGGCAGGATGAATAACGGATGATATTCTCCGCCACGCTGCCAAGAAGCACATGGGAAAGGCCGCTTCTGCCGTGCGTCGACATGACAACAAGCCCGATATCGCCTTCTTCCTTCATGTAATCGAGGATCGCGGCATACGGTGAGATACCCTGCACGATCGCTTTCCTGACGGTAACTCCGGAATCACCTATTTCCTCGAAGTAAGCCTGAAATGCTTCATCGGCGACACGCCTGACATCGTCGCAATAGCTCAGCAGCGATGGAAAGCGGTAACCGGGATCGTTCGGGTCGTGCTCGTGGAGCGTGATCGCATGAAGCATGATCATCTCGGCGCCGTATGTCTTCGCCATCTTGATCGCGTATGGCAACGCGTGTGTGGAAAGCTCTGAAAAATCCGTAGGAAAGAGGACTTTCCTGATCTCGGGCATTGCGGCACCCCCTCGAAACGGGTGAAAACCCCGGCCTGCAGTGGGTAATGATTGCCTGTAATCGTCAGACCTGATGCTACGTACCGGCCGATAACGTGTCAAGGCCATTCGGGATGAATGACATCACGGTGCATGCAGGTTGAGCACCGTATATGCATCGATTCTGTCCCCCCCTCCCATTGCCCGCGAAGTAATCGTCGACCCGGCTTCCGGAGAAGCGAAGCGAGATGCGGCCCAGCGGGAAATTGGCCGACACGTCGATCTTGGTTCCAGGGCGGCGCCGTTTTTCCTCCGCGCGGAGCCGGACGAGCTGTTCGAAATAGAAACGAAATTGCGGAACGGCCCCACTCAACGCACCGGCCTGCCGATGGGAATGATAAGATACGGATCCCACGCCGGGGGAAGTCCCAACAACTTTTTCACCTCGTCGTCCTCGTAGGCTCCTATGGGAACGCTCCCCCACCCCAGCGCCACTGCCTCGAGCATCAGGTTCTCCGCGGCGC
>DAOVFR010000223.1 GCA_030672805.1 Candidatus Krumholzibacteriota bacterium | reverse complement strand
AGAGAATAAGGTATCGAACAATTTTTCCTCCGGCGATACAATGTTCTTCCGGTTCCGGAACGAGGATCTGAGCTACGTCCGCATCTCGGGGTCGGCGGCCGGTATATACAATTACCTCAACCTTGTTCCGGGCGAGACGATCGACAGCCTGGCCGCCGCGATCGATTCGAGTCTCACCTTCCGCGAGTTCGGGAGAGAGGCTCAAACGGTCCGGTACAGCGCCCGGGTCATCGAGTACTTTGCCGCGTCGGAAGATCTGATACTCAGGGGCAATTCCTCGATCAAGCACCAGAACATGAGCCTCGGCGCGGGGAACATCGATTTCAATTCGCGCCTCCACATTCTCGAGGCGACCGGTGAACCGGTCCTCGATGAGGACGGCCAGAAGATGTACGGGTACACGATGGGCTATGATATGGACTCGGAGGCCGGACTCGTATCGGAAGGTTCGACGAAGTATGAACAGGGTTACTATCTCGGCGAGAATATCTTCAAGGTTCGTAACGACGTGCTCAAGGTATACAACTCGACGTACACGACATGCGACAACAAGAGGCCGCATTACAGCTTCCGTGCGAACAAGATGAGGGTCTACGTCAGGGACAAGATCGTGTCGGGTCCCATCACGCTCTACATCGGCGAGATGCCCGTCTTCTACCTCCCGTTCATGGCGCAGTCGCTCCGGAGGGACCGCCATTCGGGAATCCTGAAGCCGAACTTCGACATCGGAATCGACAGCAGGGAGGGCAGGTTCATTCGGGGACTCGGATACTACTGGGCGACCAACGACTACACCGATTTTACCGTCCGGACCGACTTCAACGAGAACAGCAGCTTCCGTATCAACATGGAGAACCGGTACAAGGTCAGGTATAGACTGAGCGGAAAGATCAATTTCAATTTCTACCGCAATCTCAGAAGCTACACGAGTGAGTGGACGGTCAAGTCGACGCATAACCAGACTTTCGGCCAGAGTGCATCTTTAAGCAGCAGCCTCAGGTTCGTGAGCAGTGACAAGGCGCAGTCGGCCATGAACCAGGCGCGTGACGTGCAGGATTACGTCGACCGCCGGATATACTCGAGTGCGACCTTCAGGAAAAGTTGGGGGGGGACGCGTCTGAACCTGTCGGCGACACGGAACCAGAAGCTGAACCTGAGTTCTCCCACGGAGGCCCGCGTGTCGGCTACGATGCCCTCCTTCTCGCTGAGTTTTCCGCGGACCTCGCTCTGGTTGGGCGAGAAACACGGCGACGGCGAGCGGTCCATCTGGGAGCGGGCGCTCGGTCAGATCATGTTCACGCCGAAGATCAGCGCCACCCGGAAGACAGAGGAGAGCGAGGCGCGGGAGAAGGAGACCCTGTCCGCAACTACGGGAGCGGGCTTCAGCCAGCAGCACAAGATCCTTCTGTTCAACTTCAGGCCGTCCATGAACATGAAGTGGGACTACTTCAGGGTTCTCCATGACCGTATCGATACAATGTACACCGATCAGCTCTCCAGGGACACGCGGTACACGAACGAGGTATCGATGAACCTCTCCTCGAGCCTCGGCACGACCGTCTACGGCATCTTCTATCCCCGGTTCGGTCCGCTGCGCGGTATCAGGCACACGCTCAACCCGGAGGTAACGTACAGCTACCGCCCGAAGCTCACCGATAAACAGACGGAAAACCGTTCGGTAAGTTACTCGATCCGCAACGCCCTGGATCTCAAGGTACGCAAGGATACAACCGAGGTGAAGAAGCCGAACGTAATCACCTGGAACCTCAGCGGCAGCTACGATCCGGACCTCCCTAAAGAAAGGCGTTGGTCGATGATCAGCAGCAGGATCAACACGTCGGCGGGCGGCATCGTGTCACTCCGGATAAACCAGACGTACGATCCGTACGAGCGGAAGATAACGAGAACGAGCATCAGCACCGGCATCAACCTCAGGCTCCGGGGCGGCTTCACCTACCCGGGCAAGTGGGGACGCGGGGAATCGGAGAAAATAGCCGCGGCCGCCGGTGAGCCCATCGTGGAAGAGGAGGTGATCATCGATTCCCGGTACCGCGACGGGATCGACGATGAGTCGGGAGCGCCGGAGGACGAACATGGGCCGGGTCCTTCAGGTTCCCGGCAGGGATGGACTCTCAACGTCGATTACGCCCTGACCCATTCCAGGCAGGGGGACTTTCAGAACGCAGACAGCCAGCTTCGCCTCAATGGAAGCATCCAGCTTACGAAAAACTGGAAGGTCACGTATAACTCCTTTTACAACATAGAGGACCGCGAGTTCACGAGCCAGACCTACAGCCTGCGGCGCGACTTGCACTGCTGGCAGGCGAGCTTCGTTCACCGCAGGTTCGGTTTGGAGTGCAGCTACTATTTACAGATTGCGATAAAGGCCCATCCCGAGATCATGTACGAGAGAGGTCCCCGCGGCATCCAGACCCTCGGAGGGTACTAGCCGCTGCAGGCACCCGGACCCGGAAATCAACGGCGGGACCGTCCCGCCCGGTACCTGAAAAATGTTATAAGAACGGGAATAAACGATATATTTGTATTGACAGGGATCGAGAACTGCCTTTACAGTGGCCCTGAATTCACATTGTATGTAAAGGAGGTGAATGATGAACAAGACAGAGTTGATCGAAAAGGTCGCCAAGAAAACGGGCATGACGAAGAAAGATTCGACCGTGGCGGTCGATGCGATCTTCAGCACCGCTCCCAAGGAAGGTATTATCGCCACTGAACTGTCAGCGGGCAGGAGGGTGCAGATCACCGGCTTCGGAACATTCCAGACCCGCCGCCGCAAGAAGCGTAAAGGACGCAATCCTCAGACCGGCGAGACAATCACAATTCCTGCATCACGGTTCCCCGCTTTTTCAGCCGGCAAGTCACTGAAGGGCCGAGTGGCGAAGTAACAGGGCATAACTTATTCGGGGGGCAAAGAGAGTGGATTCCCTTTGCCCCTTATTTTATATTCTTTTCTGAAACCATCACGATCCTGAAACGGGGGTTCCGATGCGACTTCTCCCGAGATTGTTGCCGATGTTTCTGTGCATGGTCTGCCTGGCCGCCTGCGGAGAGAAGCAGCCTGTGACCGTTATCTTCACCAGTGACGTCAAGGGAATGATCAGGCCGGCGGGGTGAGGCGACAACACCTTTGGTGGGGTGGCCCGGAGGGCCTCCGTGTTAAAATCTCTGAGAGATGATGACCCCAACCTGCTCCTCGTCTCCGCGGGTGGATTCTACAGCAAGCCCGGTATCATCGAGATGTACCGGAGCCGTTTTCTCTCCACGATGATGATCAGGATGGAATACACGGCAGTAGCCGTCGGGGCGCGTGAGTTGAATTACGGGCTCCGCGCTATCACCGCCGATATTGACGAGGGGCTCCCCGCCATCTGCTCGAACCTGTACCGCGGCGGGAAGCGTGTCTTTTCTCCGTACCACGTGCGAAAGATCAACGGCTGGACGGTGGGAATATTCGCCCTGCTGGACAAGATTCCGGCCGATGCCGACGGGCTCGATCTGGAGGATGCCGGACTCGAGGGAAGCTCGATAATCGGGGAACTCGTGCAAAAGGGGTGTGATCTTGTCATCCTACTCGCTCACATGCGAAAGAGCAATCTCATCTCCGTCCTTCCCGATCTCGAGGGCGTCGATCTCATCGTCAGGGGAAACGCGGCCGTGGACGGAACGGTCCCGGATAACTGCGCCGATACGCTCGGAGGAGCGTTCGACGATCTCGGGATTCCCGTGCTTTACGCGGGCGATCGAGGAAGGGCGGTCGGAAAGGTCGTGATAGGGGCCGGCCCGGACGGCGGAGCTGTGATGCTGGAAAGCAGGCTTATCCACCTCGACAGGGGAATCATTGCCGACGAGGAGTACGCCGCCTTCTTCAAGGAGTTTGTCAAGCAGGAAGGCGTGCGGGTCCGCGAGGTGCGGCTCAGTGAATTCTTTGCCCGGGACAAGATCACCGGCCGCGTCCGTGAACGCTTCATCGGCATGGATGTCTGCAGGCGGTGTCATGCGGACCTCTTTCCGGCGTTTCTGACGAGCCGGCACTTCCGCGCTTTCGAGATCCTGACTATCCGGAACGAGACTAATAACCCGAAGTGTCTTGCCTGCCACGCGACGGGCTATGGGCAGTTCACCGGCTACGATCCGGAAAAAGAGAAGCAGGGTGATATCTATCTCAGGGGCGTCCAGTGCGAGGCCTGCCACGGCCAGGGTACCATGCACGCCCGTAAC
>DAOVFR010000025.1 GCA_030672805.1 Candidatus Krumholzibacteriota bacterium | reverse complement strand
AAACCATCGCTCATCTACGCGGAACCTCCAAACCAGATGTTCAGCCGGGCCAGCAGCCAGCGGTGCGGCGGAAGGAAACCCTCCGTATTCACGAGATCGACGATATAGACAATTCCCGCAGCGATGAATACAAGCGGAAGAAAGGTTCCCGCGAGGAATGCCGCGGCGGCGGGGACGAAGAACATCGACTTCGGATTGATTTTCTTTCGCTGCGGGACGTCGCCCCTGATAATGTGACCGTTGTTTCCGTCGATCGTTATCGTGTAGATTCTTCCGTTATGCCGGTACCGGAGAAAGTAGACCGGGTAGTAGTACAGCGAAAAGCGGTTGTCGAACATGTGGAAGCGTTTCGCGCTCACCGTTGCATGGGTCGGCGCGGCGAGCCGTGTGAGGTACGTGTACGCGTCACGCTTCGCCCGGTCGGCCGCTTTCATCGGCAGTGCGAAGTTGTGATTCGATTTGAGCCCGTGATCGAAGATCTCCCAGTCGAGGAACCTGGTTTTCAACGAGATGCCCTGCATGCCGAGATGAGGCAGCGAACAGGCCGGTGTGCTCCAGTCGACATGTTTGAATACGAGCTTCGAATAAGGGTGGCGGACCTCCCGGTAGGTTTTGATCACCGTTTGCTCGCGCGGCCCCGGTGCGGGAATCTCCATCTCGATCCGCTCGATCCGGTCTCCGCACACCCATCCGATCAACCTTCCGTGCATTCTCCAGAACGGCACGTTGATGAGCACCAGGTCGACGATCGAGGCATGTCTTGCCTTTACGTGCCCATCCGTCTGTTTGGTGAGGTATTTCAGTGCCGCCATCCTGGTCTTACCGGCCGTGATCTTCGGCTTCATCATGAAACTGCGGGTGCCGTGTGAACGCGTGACGTAGAGGGCCGATCCGCAGTATTCGCACCGCACGCTTCTTTGCCCTTCATGTATACGGAGCGAGCCGCCGCACGTTGGGCAGAGGATGCCGAAGGTCTCGGAGGGCTCCGTTTTCCCGGCAAACTCCCTGACAGCCCCGGCCTTTTCTGAGAGGCGTTCCCTGGTGTTTGTGCCGGTACCCGTCATGCCCGTTTCACCACCTTCTCGCGTATAATGAACAGCGCAAGTCCGGCGGCGGCGGCACCCATGATCAAAGCGAGCCGCCCCGGCCATCGGGATACGAGATTTCCGAGTACGAGGTAGACCATGAAGAGCCCCGCCGCGGCTAGTATCCCGGGCAGGTTGAGAACGGCGGGCCGTTCGGCGGGCAGCTCGCCGGCGATCACCTGCCAGCTTTCACCGATAGCCGTCGCGTTCCATTCGCCGCCGGCCGTGAACGTAAGCCGGTATACCGGCAGGTGAAGGATCTTCACGGTGTCCGTCTCGATCTTCTCGACCGGAACAACCGTTTCCCCGTCTGCGTGTGATGGGTCAAAGAACCGGTAGTTGCCCGCCGGTGGGTGGGGAAGCGTTCCGGTGATGGCGGGTGCGCCGGGAGCCGGGTCGATCTTCATGGTCGAATTTCCCGATTCCTTCAGGGTGAACGGGATGTACCGGAATTCGATCTTCACGTTCTTCGGACGCGGCATCTGTTTCGAGAGCAGGAAGGAGCATAGTACCTCCTTCGCACGCTTATCGTTTCGTTTGTGGGGGAGAATCAGATGTTCGGGGCCGTCCCTCTCATCGACGGTGAGCGCCGAACCGCAGTAGGCGCAGAAGAGCATCTTCTGGCCCGGATGGACTGTGTTGTCTCCCCCGCAGAGGTTGCATTTAACCTGCATCGTCCTGTTTTTTCACCTTCTCCCCGCAGTTCGTGCAGAATTTTGTTCCCGGCGGGAGCTTCGTATCGCAATGCGGGCAGGTCAGTGCCATCCCGAGTCTGTGCCCGCAATTTGAGCAGAAACTCGCCTCGGCGGGCAGCTCGGCCTGGCATTCAGGACATCTGTTCATGACGAAAAGCTGCGCGCCGCAGTTCTGGCAGAACCGGGAATTCGCCGGCACCTCGTTGTGGCATTTCGAGCATTGTACCTTCTCCGCGACACCGGTCGTGCCGCCCCCCACGCTCCGGGCGAGCATGCCGGGTATCATCATTCCCAGCCCGGCGCCGACACCGATTCCCATGCCGCCGGCTGCCGCTGCGCCCGCGCCGCCCTCGCCGCCGCTCGAAGCGGCGTCGCCCATCGCCTTGGCGGCTTTGAACTTGAAGAAGCTGTCGAGATCTCCCACGGCCTGCAGCCCGCTCCGCTCATCGATCATCTTCTGGACCTCTGGCGGCGGGGTAATCGAGTTGATGAAGAAATCGATCAGCTCCATCCCGTACTTCGAGAAATCATCGGTCAGACGCTGCTTGATGTCGATCGCCAGCTCGTCGTAGTTCTGCGGAAGGTCGAAGATCGTGTCGAGTTGTTCGCCGAAGAGATCGTTGATGCGTGCGACGATCACGTCACGCAGGTAGTCGCCGATCATAGCACTCGTGTAGACGCCCTGCGTTCCGACAACCGTATTGATAAAGAGAACAGGATTGACCATCTTGAGGGTGTAGATCCCGAAAGCCCTCAGCCGAACCAGACCGAGCTTGCTGTCCTTGAACGCGACAGGGTCCTTGGTGCCCCACTTCTGGTTCAGGAACGTTTTCATGTTCACGAAGTATACCTCGGCCCGGAAGGGGCTTTTGAAACCCCACGGCAGCGCCAGGATCTTGGTCAGGATCGGGAGGTTCTTCGTTGTCATGGTGTGCCGCCCCGCCCCGAATACATCGAGTCCCTTGCCGTCCTTGAAGAAAACGGCGCTCTGGTTGTCCCTCACGATAAGCTGGGCGCCCATCTTGATCTCTGCCGACCCTTCGGGCGGTATCCTGTGAACGATTTCCTCTCCCGTCTGGTCGAACCATTCAAGTACTTCCATGAACTGCGACATGGCAGCCTCCAATCTTCTTGCTTCCGAAGGTGCATGATCGTTTGTAAGTTGTTAGTCCGGCACCGTAATAAGGATTATTAGGAGCAAGGGAAATGCCAAATTCAGATGTTTCTGGATTTAAAGGGGATAATGCGTTTAACTGACGGATGACATTCGGGCGCCCGCGCGGGGGTTTCGAGCAGATCGAACAGGCCCCGCTTTCGCCCGGCAGGCCGAATCGTTATATTTATCAAGTGAGTTAGAGTTCTCGTTCTGACCCCGAAGCACCCGCTTGCACCGCAAGGAGTATCGATGATCCAGAAGAGTATCCGGCTGTTCCGGCTGTGGGGGATCCCTGTCGAGCTCAACCTGAGCTGGCTGTTTGTCCTGACGTTGATCACCTGGACGTTTGCAACGAGGTGTTACATACCGGAGATCTACCCGGGACGGTTCTTGAGCTACGAGAACTGGGCAGTCGGTTTTCTTACCGCACTGCTGCTGTTCGTCTCGATACTGCTTCACGAGTTCAGCCACGCACTGGTTGCCTCCAGGAATGGTCTCCCGATCCGGAAGATCACGCTGTTCATGTTCGGTGGTGTCGCCCATATGGAACGGGAAGTCGACAACCCAACGCTCGAACTCAGGATGGCCGCTGCAGGACCCCTGATGACGCTGCTGCTGGCGGTGCTTTTCCATACCGTTTCATTTCTGTCACGGGAGATGTTCTACGTTTCCATCCTTTTCGAGTCGCTGTCGAGAATCAACGTCGGCGTGCTGATCTTCAACATGGTGCCGGGGTTTCCCCTCGACGGAGGCAGGATCCTCAGGGCGGCGATATGGCGCCGGACGGGCAATCTCCAGTATGCCACGAGAATCGCCAGCAGGATCGGCTCCGGGTTCGCCATCGTCCTGATAGTCATGGGTTTCTTCCTGTTCATCATCTACGGGCAGTCCATCAGCGGCCTGTGGCTGATATTCATCGGGTTCTTCCTGAAACAGGCGGCGAGGTCGGGATACCTGATGGTCGCGTTCAAGGAAACACTGGGCCACCTTCATGTGTCGGATATCATGAGAACGGGCGTCGTGACGACCGAAAGCTCGACCAGCCTGAGGACACTGGTGGACGATTATTTTCTCAAATACCATTTCGGTTCTTTTCCCGTTATGAAAGACGGGGAGTACGTTGGTATTGTCACTCTCAAGGATGTAAAGCGGGTGGAGCAGGATCATTGGGAAAAGGCTGCCGTCGAGGATGTCATGGACCGGTCGATGGCGGGACTGCATCTCCTTCCATCGGATCCGGCCGAAAAGCTTTTCAACCTTATCGTGGGAATGGGAATCGCGCGGGTACCCGTCGTTGATTATTCAGGCAATATAATTGGGATCGTCACCAGAAGGGATTTAATGGAGGCCATCAAGGTGACGACTTCCATCGGTCAATAGATCATTATTCGTTCTCTTCGAAACTTTCCAGCTCATCTTCGAGCAGTGTTTTGACAAATCCGTACTTTCTGGATTTCCTGTCCGTGTCTTGATCATATTTCCTGTGTATGTCGGGAACATGCGGGTTGGACTGTTTGTTCTTTTGCTTATGGTGAAAGGGTCTGCGTTTCAACGTGCAACCACTCCCTTCAAAACGGGATCCCGTCCGGATCCGTAAATCCCGGCTATTATTCGGCCGGGGTTTCCATGAATCATCATGTCCCTGTCCGAGGTGCAAAAAACATGACAAAACCTGCTTTGCCCCCCTCCGGTTGCAGGAAACGCGGGTATTGGTTTGGGTTGAGGTTCATGGTGACTCAGCGCAAGTCGTTTGTGTTATAGGGAGTAAAGAAGACTTGCCCGAGTGCCGAAATAATAACAAATAGCATGGTTCCAATTTGTTGCTTATAAGTGTCGAGGCGGGTTTGAAGAATTTCATATTGCATGGTCCTGCAAGGCACACGAAGCCATGGTGCTGAATACAAAAATTCATCATAACGGGGCTCATCATGAAGGGGTTCTTCATGACGGGGCCGCAGAGACCCCGGCGCCGTTTTCCTCCAGGGAACTGCTCCGGGCGATATTTCAATGCGCCGCCGATGCGATCTTCACGAAGGATACGGACGGACGGTACACGTCAGCGAACAAGGCATGCTGCAACATCTTCGGGATCACGCAGGAGGAATTGATCGGTAAAAAGGATTGCGATCTGTTGCCCGCAAAACTCGTCGAAGCGATCGAGAAAAGTGACCGGAAGGTATTCGGAGGTGAATCGATACGTCTCTACGATAACCGCTCCATCGGGGGGAAAGAATACACGTTTCACATCGCGAAGGTCCCCATGCTCGACGGGAACGGAGATATAGGCGGGCTGTGCGGGATCGCCAGGGACGTCACCGAGCAGAAGCGGATCGAGGCCAACCTGTTCGATGCCCTGAGGTCCGAGGCGCTCATGGATCTTTCCGCGGATATCGCGCACGAGTTCAACAACATAATCTTCGGGATCACGAGTTACACAACGATGGCGAAAATGAACCTGAGTGAGGGTACGCAGGCGTGGAACGATCTAAACGAGATACTCAAGGCGACGGAACAGGCTGGGACCTTCACTGGGCGGCTCATGTCCCTGAGGTACAAAGCCCCGGAAAGGCTGAAAAAGATCCCGATGGAGGAAGTGGTGCACGGGATGGCTAACCTGCTCGGGAGAGCGTTCCCGCCATGTTGCCGTGTGACCGTAACAGGCGGTTCGGACAGCCTGGTTTCGATCGACAGGGAGCAGGTCGAGTGGGCGCTGAGAAATATTTGTATCAATGCCCGGGATGCCATGCCCGAAGGCGGGGATCTGACCCTCGAGATCGGGGATACGGAGCTGACGGAGGAGCAGGTCGAAGCGTTTTCACATGTATTGCCGGGGCCGTATTGCAAGCTCGTTATCAGGGATACCGGCACCGGCATGCCGCCCGAAGTGCTGAATCGAATATTCGAGCCTTTCTTCAAGCGGGACCCGGGCAGCGAACGGACGGGGCTTGGACTATCGCTCGTGTACGGTATCCTCAAGGAGCACGGTGGAGCAATACGTGTCGAGAGCACGGTCGGCTCGGGCACCGAGGTGGAGGTTTTTCTGCCGGTTACAGGCAGGAGGGGGGATAGCTGATCCCCGTGTCTCGCCGCTTCTTGTGTTGCTCACCCGGCGGAGCCTTCGGCGGGAGGCCTGTTTTCCTCGAAGATCGCCTCGTCGATTTCCACGTTGTATTCGATCTCGTCCCATAGGTACTCCGTGTTCTTTGCGCCGTTTTCGAACACGGTGGTATGATACGGAACCTTCAAGTCCCCGGTTTTCCGGTAGTCATCGAACAGTGTATGCTTCGTTCCCCCATTCTCGATCTGGCGCACGGGAAACCCGGTTTTTCGGCTCAGGTCGAAGAGGATCGTATCCCCGTTATGGACACACCCGACACGCTGTACCGAGGAGCCTGCAAAGAGCGAATCGTCAGGGACGTCGGACAGGTGGAAGAACGTATCACATTCGGCATTGTAGTAGGCGAGCCAGTCCACCGTCTCGAGGTATTCCCTGAGATTCTGCGTTATACGGGGGTGCTGTCTTACCGTGAGATTCACGACACCCCATGCCTGGTCTCCATTGCAGTAGTATGTCCAGTAAAATGGATTGTCGTATGCAGAGAAGTCGTTATCTATCTTGAGCTTGTCCGGTTTCTTGACGAAATGGCGGCACTCCGCCTTCAGCGTGCCCCACCCCGGGTTGATCTGGATAAGCGTTCCCTTCTCGACGCGCGTGGTCCAGCCCAGTGCATTTTTCTCTCCACCCATCGCCTTGACGGCCCCGGAGAGGAGTTTCTTGCCCGGCTGCGTTTCCTTGCCGGCGTACCTCGGCTGGCAGGCAAGCAGGAATGCGGCGATACAGAGCATGAAGATCGCTGTTCCTTTCATGATCCTGCGTATTGAAAAAAAGCGTACCATGTGTTTTCTCCCCTTGTGTTATGCGGTGAGCATGGAATGAGCTTCAACAAGCCTGTTCCTGATCTTGATGTTGAATGGACATGCCACCTCGCACGGAGCGGGGCACGACTTGCACAGTTGTGCGTTACAGTGTTCAGGAAGCCGCGCATAGAGACCCATGCCGTACTTTTCTCTTCCATAGCCTTCGAAGTACAGCCTGTACCGTAGAATGTCGGGGATCGGCAGGTTTTGGGGACACGAGCCGAGGCACCCGTCACATCCCGGCCGGCAGTATTCACGGTCGATCGTTTTTCCGTACCCTATCAGTATCTCTTTTTCTTCAGGCGTCATCTGCGGGCTGCCCGACAGGGATACGAACTCGTTGATATCCTCGAATGTCGCCATCGAGATGCACAGCGTGTCGATGTTCGGCTGGGAAAGCATCCACTTGAGCACAACACGCTTTGCAAGCGCATTGTTCGAGGCGTACTCCTTGTGTATGATCTTGAACGCGGCGGACCGTGTCTTCATTGCAACGACTGCGACGTTTTTGGAACGCGCCTTTGCGATCATCGGCTCGAGACCCTTCGTCATGAAGTTCATCCCGGGCATGATCATGTCGATGCCTGTATTGTCGAGCAGCCATCCGAACTCCTCGATCATCTTGGGCCCGTGGGAACTCGCTCCCCAGAACCGGATCTTCCCTTCACTCTTCGCCTTCTCGAAGGCCTTGTATATATTCGGGTTATCGATTCTGGTGCGATTCGGTTTTTTCGGATCCTCGCCGATCGAATGTATCAGGCAGCAGTCGATGTAGTCGGTATTTAGGCGCTCGAGGCTCTCGTCGATGGCCTTCATGAGTTGCTCGACCGTTACATCCGGGGTGAAGAGTTCCGGAACCAGCTTGGTCGTAAGAAAGATCTTGTCCCGTTTCGCCGGGAATATCTTGCCTATCACGATCTCCATGTCGTAGTACTGCCGTGCCGTGTCGACATAATTGATCCCGCGCTCGATAGCGTACTCGAGGAGCGCCGGATCCTGCATCATCCCGTTACCGAACGAGATATCCGACACCTTCCAGCCGGTCCCGCCGAGCGTGCGGTATTTCTTGATCTTCGGGGCGTCACTCGATCCGGCCCCTTCCGGGGGCTCCGTATCCTGCAGGCCGCCGAGTGCCCGCGCCGTTCCGGAAAGCCCGAGCCCCGCACCGGCGATTGTGGCTGCGCCGGCGCCGAGAAACGATCTTCTCGAGAGCTTCCTGTCCGATTTCATGTTCATCCTCGCTTTCGTTTCTGTCGGGCGATTCGTCACTTTAACTCTACCAGGCCGTAATGGCTGCTGATTTCGAGGGACGGCATCGGGCCGTCGAGGGGTTTGAGATCTTTCACGTACCAGTCGTACCAGGTGAGGTGCCTGTGCAGGACGTCGATCCTGCCCGGCTGTTTCCTGTTGCCGTGTCCCTCGCCGGGGTACTTCACCCAGCGGACGGCCGGGTGGTTGTTCATCTTGAGCCTGCGGTAGTACTCGAGGCTCTGGGAGGGATGGACGCGGGTGTCGTTCGTCCCGCCGAGGATGAGTACCGCGGTCCTGCTCTGGTGGGCCCAGTATATGGGGCTTCTCTTGAGGCTCCGTTCCCACGTTTTTTCGAGTGGTTCTCCGGAATGGACGTACAGTTCCTCGTACGGGATGTCGGTTGTTCCCCGTTTGCTGATCAGGTCGCTGATGCCGACGAACATGCATGCCGCTCGTACGTATCTCGTGTAGAAGGAGGAAAACCACGCAGCCGCGAATCCGCCGTACGAGCCGCCGCCGAGTCCGACACGCGTGGGATCCGCGATTCCCTCCTTCACGAGGAAATCGATTCCATCGGCGACATCGTCGAACTCCCTGCCGGCGGGATCCTCGTACCCCTGCATGCCGAAGTCGACGCCATAGCCGGTGCTGGCCCTGTAATTGGGATAGAACACTACGTAACCCCTGCCGGCGAGGACCTGCGCCGGGTTGAAATAGCCGGTCAGCCACCGGTTCGTGTAGTGCGACTCGGGGCCGCCGTGAACGGCGACGATCAGTGGATACCGCTCGCCTTCCCGGTAATCGACCGGGTAGACGAGGATCCCCTCGATTTCCAGACCGTCGCGGGCCGTGTATGTTACGACTTTCTGTCTGCCCAGCCTGCGATCCGAGATCCACGGGTTCAGGATAGTGAGCCGTTTCGGTTTCCCCGAGCCGCGTTTCCAGCAGTACACGTCGCCCGGAACGTCGGGTCCGGTGCCGACGATGGCGAAGCGTCTGAAATCCCTGGTGACGCTCGGTCTGAAGAAAACAACGCCTGCGGCCTTGCCGTCGAGAATCCTGGTTCTCTTTTTGCCGTTGGCGCCGATCGTGTAGAGATTGTTGTACGCTCCCTCTTCGGCCATGTAGAGGATCGTCTTTCCATCCTTGAAGCGTGCCCAGGTGATCTGACCCCTGAACCCCGGCTCGGCAAGGTTCACCGCATCCCCGCCGGCCGTGTCGATGACGTAGAGCTGGCTGACAGAATGTTCCTTCCGCTCCCCCGCGGCGGTGTAGACAAGCCTCCTGCCGTCGCTGCTGAACGCGTAGCTGCCGAGCTTGCCGGGATTATCGGTGAGCTGCCGGAGCTCCTTTGTCTCGAGATCGATGATGTGGACTTTTCTGAACATATATCTATGGTCGATGAGGTTCTTCGGAGAGATTGCGGCCGCGACCGACGAACCGTCCGGGCTGAACTCGAAATCCCACACCGTCACGCCCTCGGTCAGTTGCTCGGGTTCGCCCGCTTTTCCCTCCTCGCAGATGGCGGCGATGAAGAGGTTCCTGTGCCTGAGGTTTTCCTCGAAGAAGATGAATCCGTAACCCTTTTCATCGAGGTCCTTTTCTTCGTCGCTCTTCGGGGTTGTCGCGATATACGCGATACGATTTCCATCCGGGCGCCACCGAAAGAAAGAAACTCCCGTCCCCGAGAAGGTGACCTGGACAGGCTCGCCTCCGTCGACTGGCATCATCCTAACCTGGGTCCTGGCATTCTCGCGCCTCCTTGTAAGGAATGCGATACGGGAACCGTCCGGGCTGAACCGGGGCGAGCTAACGTTCACCTTTCCCGTTATGAACGGGCGGGATTCACCCGATTCCACCGACACGAGATGGAGTTCGCTGTACGCACCGCCCGGTTTTTCCACGGCACTTCGCGGCACCAAGACGAGGTAGGCGATCAGTTTTCCTTCGGGGCTGATATCCGAGTAGTAGCACCGTTTGTAACTCAGGGCATCCTCCGGCGAGAAGACATTGCCCGCGGCGAGCGGGCGGGAAGCGGGTGTGAGCATGCCGGCGAGGATCAGTGCCGCCATGACGATGATAGCGGTACGTTTGGCTGGTTTCATCCGTGATTCTCCTTTCCCGTGCGGTCTAAGCAGGATCGCTGAATAGCTTGCGTGCCAGTATACTCCGAATGGGCCGCGTTCGTCCATATTAGGTTTTGACCGTTACTACGCGTCGATGATACAGTTAACTCCGATTCGAATAGCAAATTGCACGCGCCGCACATGAGAAAGGAACCCAATATGGCCGATGCACCGACAAAGCTTTCGCCCGAAGCGTACAGGGAGCTCAAGGACGGGGAGACTTACCATCCGATCGTTCCCTCCACGGAATCGCCGCTGGAGGTGACGGTCCGTGCCGTCGTGATAGGTCTCGTCATGGCGGTGATCTTTTCATTCGCCTCTGCATACCTCGCCCTCAAGACGGGCCAGGGAATGGAGGCGGCAATACCGATCGCGATCCTGGCGATCGGCATGGCCAACCTGTTCGCGCGGAAAAGCACGATACTCGAGAACGTGATCATCCAGTCGATAGGCGCCGCTTCGAGCGCCGTCGTGGCCGGAGCGGTGTTCACCATCCCTGCACTCTACATGCTCGACATGGAAGTATCGTTCTGGCATATCTTCCTTACTGCCCTTCTTGGCGGATGCCTCGGCGTGCTGTTCCTGATTCCGCTCCGGTACTACCTGATGGTCAAGGAGCATGGCAAGCTGCGCTTCCCAGAGGCCATGGCCACAACGGAAATCCTCGTCGCCGGAGAGAGCGCGGGAAAGCAGGCGAAGGTGCTTGTCTGGAGCGCGCTCGTAGCGTTCATCTACGATTTCTGTATTCTCGCGTTCGGCCTGTGGCGCGAGGTCGTGAATTTCCATGCCGTCTACGTGGGACGGTGGCTCGAGAACCGTTTCGCGATGGCGGTGCGAATCGACGGGCTGTCGGCGATCGTGGGCCTCGGCTACATCGTCGGCATCAAGTACGCCTCGATCATCTGTGCTGGGAGCTTTCTTTCCTTTCTGGTGTTCATACCGTTCATCCGGTTCGTCGGCCATTACCTGACCGGGGTGATCCCGCCCGGCACCGTTCCGATCGCAAGTATGGGCGTCGACGACATCTTCGTCAATTACGTGCGCCTGATCGGGATCGGCGGTATAGCCGGCGCCGGCATCATGAGCATCATCAGGAGCCTGCCGTCGATCGGCCAGTCGTTCGTTCTCGGTATCCGCGGGATTGCGGAGGGGAGGGGCGGGGAGCACGAGGAGGAGCGAACCGAGCGTAATCTCGGTATGAGAGACGTAATGCTCGGGATCGTCGCGTGCGGCATCTGCCTGTGGATTTTCTTCCGTACCGGCCTGTCCGGTTCCATGGTCGGTGTGATAGGCGTTCTGCTCGCGCTCGGGATCTCGTTCATCTTCACGATGACCGCGGCGCGGGCGATCGGCCTGATCGGCACCAACCCCGTTTCGGGGATGACCCTTGTCACGCTGATCATCACGAGCGTCATCCTCACCAAGATCGGTTTTTCCGGTAATCCGGGCATGTTCGTGGCGCTTATCATCGGCGGCGTTGTATGCACGTCGCTGGCAGTAGCCGGAGCATTCTCGACCGACCTCAAGATCGGGTACTGGATAGGATCGACACCGCGCAATCAGCAGGTGTACAAGTTTCTCGGGATCGTCGTGTCGGCGGCGGTTTGCGGATTCGCGATGATGCTTCTCGCGAAGGCGTACACGTTCGGATCGTTGGAGATGCCCGCCCCGCAGGCGTCGGCGATGAGAGAGATCATTCACGGGCTGATGGGCGCCGAGGCGGGAGTTCAGTGGATCATCTTCTCGTTCGGTGTGATCATATCGGTCATCCTGGCAATGAGCGGCGTGCCGGCGCTTGCGTTCGCGCTGGGTATGTACCTTCCGATCCAGCTCAACACGGCGGTTCTCCTGGGAGGATTCATCGCCTATCTGGTCGGGCGGAGCACCAAAGATGCCGATCTTGCAAGGGAGCGCAAGGAGAAGGGAGTCCTCATCGCATCCGGGTACATCGCCGGAGGGTCGATAGCCGGAGTGTTCGCAGCGGTCTTTGCGGTGCTTCGGTGGGATGATATCATGCGTGTTTCATATTCCGAATCGTGGATGGAGATCGTCGCGATCGTGATGCTGGCGCTTCTCTCGGTGTTCATGTACCGGTACGCCAAGCGTGTGAGAAGCGAAGGGTAGCGTTCCCTCAAGAGGTTTCGGTAGAGACGCGCCACCGATCGCCGCCCTTTACCGTGGACAGGGCGAGAAGGGCGGCTGCGCTGAGCAATAGACCGAACGTGAATGTAGCGCCGGGACCCATCCGGTCCCACAGAAGGCCTGCGATGAATCCTCCCGGCAGCGCAACCATACCTGTCGCCGTGTGAAAGGCGCCGAGCGCGGTAGCCTTGAGACGGGCGGGTGCCAGATCCGCCACCAGCGCCCTCTGCACGCCGTCGATCAATCCGTAGCATATGCCGTACAGGATGAATGCGCCCGTCACGCCGGCCGCCCCGGACGTGAGTAAAAGCCAGGCCGACATGGCGGCGAACAGGGCATAACCCGCTGCGAGAACGGGTTTTCTTCCGATGCGATCGGACAGCATCCCGGAAGGAATGGAAACCGCCGTGTACACCACGTAGAACAGCACGTACAGGAGGACGGCTGAGCGATCGGCGAGCCCCGTGTGCTGCGCCTTCAGAAGCAGGAATGCATATCCGAAGTGGCCGAATGCGAAGAGCGTCGCGGCGGCGATGAAGCGCCGAAGCTCTCGAGGCAGTTCGCTGAATCGCGGCCTTTCCCCGGAACTTTTTACATCGACAGGAACGGCGCGTTTCGTTTCCCGTACCAGCAGGACGACCACGGCGGCGATAACGCCAGGCACGAGGGCGAAGAGAAAGATTTTTCGGTATCCCCAGGAAGGCAGGAGCATGAATGCAGCGACCGCCCCGAGGATCGACCCGGCGCCGTCCATTGCACGGTGAAATCCGTACGCGGTTCCCCGGCGCCCTTTATCGCAGGATTCGGCGACGATCGCGTCCCTTGGGGCGTTTCGCAGCCCCTTTCCAATTCGTTCGAAGACCCTGATCGACAGGACGGTCCCCCATGCGCCGGCGGCGGAAAAAAGCGGTTTCATGATGGCGGAGAGGGAATAGCCGAACAGCACGAAGGGTTTGCGTCTCTCGATGCGGTCGGACCAGTACCCGGAGACGACCTTGAGCAGCGATGCGGCGGCCTCGGCCGCGCCCTCGACAAGTCCCACGGCGAAGGCGCTTGCGCCAAGGACACTCGTCATGAAGAGGGGGAGCAGCGGGAAGACCATCTGGCTGCTGCAGTCGGTAAGGAGACTGACGATGCCGAGGACGACGACGTTTCTCGAAATCCCCTTGAAAAGATGCACCTGTTTCTGACGGGTCATAGCCGGTGCGGCCCGTGCGGCGCCGCGTCACTCCTGAGGCTTGATGATGACCTTGATCGACCTGTTGCCTTCCTCGACGAGGCGGAATCCCGTGCCGGTTTCCCCAAGCGGCAAGGTGTGTGTAATCATGTCGGTCACTGTCACCGAGCGCGAGCGGAGAAGCTCGATCGCCTCGATGATATCCTCGGGACATCCCGCGTAGGTCGAAACGATCGTTACCTGTTCGCGCCAGACGCGGAAGAACGGGAGTGAAACGGTCGTGCCCGGTTCGAGCGGTGCGAAGAGAAGGACGGTTCCTCCCCTGTCCACCGATTCGAACGCCTGGGTGATGACCTCCGTAACGCCGGCACAGGTGACGACAAGGTCGAACAGCCTGCCGTTGCCAAGTTCCTTCAGCCTTTCCGGTGTCGCTTCACCGGCGTTCACGGCCGCATCCGCTCCGAAGGAGAGCGCCGCCTCGAGCCTGAAGCGGCTGATGTCGGTGCTAACGATCCGGTCCGCGCCCTTTGCGCGGAGGGCCTTGACGAAGAGAAGCCCCGAGATTCCGCTGCCGAGAACGAGGACGCTGCTACCGGGACTGAAACGTGCCATGCGAAGCCCGCGCGCGACGCAGGCAAGGGGCTCGATGAAGGCGCCCTCATCGAATGATACCTCTTCAGGAAGAAGAAAGGTGCCGGTTGTGACGTTGATCTCCGGTACCCTGACGAACTCGGCGAATCCGCCCGGGTCGAAATTCGTAGAACGCAGCGTATCGCAGAGGGAATGCTGACCGGCCATGCAGTACCGGCAGGTATTGCACGGCACATGGTGAGATACGAAGACCCGGGTTCCCGTATCGAATCCCTCGACGTCCGCGCCCCGCTTTACGACGACACCCGATATCTCGTGGCCGAGAACGAGAGGGGCCTTTTGTAGCCGGTACCACTCCATGACGTCGCTGCCGCAGATACCGCTCGATTCGACGCGGACGAGGAGTTCCTTCGGCCCGATCGTGGGGACGGGGCGTTCCTCGATCCGGATGTCCCCGTTATTGTAATAAACCGATGTACGCATACTGGTTTTCATGTTGGTCGTGGTGTGTCCGTTTCCGCCGTACGTTCACCAACCGCGGCGATAATTTATCGGCGGATCAAGTCTGACCCTCGGCGGACTTTGCCTGTTCGAACAGGTCGTACGCCTCGTCCACCGGGGAGTTTTCGTGCACGACGGCCCGCACGGCCCTGATCGCCGCTATCGGATGGTCCGACTGCCAGATGTTGCGTCCCATGTCGACCCCGACCGCCCCCCGGCTTATCGCGTCGTGGGCAAGCTGGAGCGTATCCTTGAAGGTGTCGAGCTTGGGCCCGCCGGCGATCACGACGGGCACCGGGCAGCCCTCGACGACCTTCTCGAAGTCTTCACAGTAATATGTCTTGACGAAGCTGGCCCCGAGTTCGGCCGCGATCCGGCAGCAGAGGGAGAGAAACCGCGCGTCCCTTTTGCCCAGCTCCTTGCCCACGGCGGTGACGGCCAGGACCGGAATGCCGTACCGCTGTCCCTCGTTTACCAGTTCCGACAGGCTGAGCAGTGTCTGGCGCTCGTGCTCCGTGCCGACAAAGATGGAGAGCGCCACCGCCGAGACGTTCAGCCTGATCGCGTCCTCGAATGCGGTGGTGATGACCTCGTCCGCAAGGGAGGGACCGATGATGCTCGTTCCGCCTGAAACCCTCAGGACGATCGGCAGGTCGGCCGTTGCGTCGACGGAGGTTCTCAGCACTCCCCTCGTCAGCATCAGGGCGTCGGCGTACGGGATGAGGGGCCTGATGGTTTCCCCCGGCACCTCCAGTTTCCTCGTCGGACCGAGAAAGTAGCCGTGATCGACTGCAAGCATGACGGTGCGGCCTGTCGTGGGCTTGATGATGCGCGAGAGCCTGTTGGCGAGTCCCCAATGCATGATAAGATCCTTTCCAGCGTGACTGTCCCGGATAGATAGGGATACGAACGGGGAAAGTATAGAAACCGGACCGAGCGAGCGTCAAGGGGATTCATCCGTGCTGTTCATCCATACTGCATCTTAAATTCCGGTGAAATATCTTTCTCGATCGCCGTGATCGACTTATGGTGCCGTTCCCTGTGCAACAGGTGGAGCTTACAACGGAACAAATATTGCTCAACAATTCCAAATGATTCCAAATCAGGCAGGATGCAAGCTTTAATATCGCATCCAACATTTAACCTGGAGAAAGGATTGGTGTATGAGGGAATAAGTTGCTCTTATCGACTTGGGATCGGTAGTCTGGGGCGTAC
>DAOVFR010000076.1 GCA_030672805.1 Candidatus Krumholzibacteriota bacterium | reverse complement strand
GATCAAGGCCCTCCACTACGAGTAAGAAGCCCTTTTTCTTGCCACGGCGGGCGGGTGTTACTATACTTCGAGCGAAGGTGTTTCACCCGTCATGGACCCGGTTGCAAGGGGAGCCGTGCTGATGGCATTTCCATCCTTCCTGAAACTCCCTGTCGTGATGTTCCCGGTGCTCGCCTGTGCAATGCCCGTCAATGCACAGACCGGATTCATGATGGATGCGGACAGGGTTCATGCCTTCGAGCTGTCCGCGAGCCAGTCGTTCGATGAGGGAGGGCAGCCCCTTCTGGTCGTGGCCACATCGATTTCCTGCCGGCGTCTGGTATTCCTCAAGAAGCAGAACGGCTATGAGGCCCGGTACCGGGTATTCATGGATCTGCGGGATAGTAAGGGCAGGCACTTTCGCGGAGACGTGTGGGAGGAGAAGGTGGTCGTGGATGATTACAGGGTCACGCGGTCCCCGACCGCCGCTTCCTCGTCGAGGCGAACCTTTACCGCGGATCCGGGTAAATACACGGTGAATGTGATGATAACAGTTCTCAACACGTCACTGGAGTACAAGCGTAAAAAGGACATAAAGCTGGTAAGCCGTGATTCGGGAGTCCTGCAGATCACGGAACCGATCTTCTCGATACCGGACCGGGGAAACGGGACTCCGCCGCGGGGCGAGATCGTTGTTGCCGCCTGTCCGGAGGGGGAGGACGGCACGGCAATAAATCCGAGTGCGGTGTATGCCGATTTCCATGCATGGCCGAGGGTCGCATACAGTATCGCCGGGTCTCCGGCCGGCGGGCAAACCGGCCGGTGTGTAGTTGCGACGAGGGTGACCGACTTCAGCGGAAAGACGCTGCTCTACCGCCGCGGGAGACTGCTCCCAGGTGATGCCGGGCTCGGCAGGTATTGCATCGAGTTCAACATCGACAACTTCTTCATCGGCGATTACAAGATCGAGACGGTGATAGAGGGCCCCGGAACCGGTGAACGGGGTTCCGCCGAGGGGAAGTTCACCGTTCTTCTCAGCAGGGGACTGCTGACGAGACATTTCCATGAAACGATCGAACTCCTCTCGATCGTAGCGGATGGCAAGGAGCTTGCCGTTCTCGAGGATGCGTTTCCCGATGAAAGGATTGCCGCCTGGGAAGAGTTCTGGCGAAAGAAGTCTTTATTCTCCTCAAGTGCGAATGGGAGTCTGAGAGAGTTTCTCGTTCGCGTAAAAGACGCCTTGAGGCTGTTTTCCATTCATGGACCGGGCTGGAAGACGGACATGGGTAGAATCTATATCAAGTACGGTAAGCCCGACAGTGTAGTGGAACGGCAGGGAAGAATGCTCGGTTCCACGTATCGGTTGTGGTATTACTATTCCAGGAATATCGTTTTCATCTTCGATGACGCCATCGGGAGCGGGGATTACCATCTGGTAACCACGAGGTCCCTTTAGTGTGTTTATGAAATCGAGGCACTCCGTCCTTGCATGCCTTCTCGTGCTGTGGATGATCTCGCCGACGGCATGTTCCCGCCATGAGGAACCGTCACACCTGAGACTGTCTCTCCAGACCGAACCGACTACGCTCGATCCCGTGTACGCCGTCGATTACTCGTCGGGAATGATTACGTCGCTGATCCATTCGAACCTTGTCCGGTTCGATCCGGACGGCTGCCTTGTTCCCGATCTTGCGGGGAGCTGGGAAGTGAATGGGGACGGCACGAGGTACACGTTTCATCTTGCCCCGGCCCGATTCTCGAACGGCAGGAGGATTGTCTCGGGCGACGTGCTGTATTCCTTCAAACGGTGCCTGGGCCCCGGTGCCGTTTCACCGAGGTGGTGGGTTCTGGCCGGCCTGAAGGGAGCCACTCGGTACCACGGGGGAGAGGGCTGGGATGATCGTGCCGTTCTCACTCCGGATGATTCGACGGTGGTGCTGGTCCTCGAGAATCCGACCTCCCATTTCCTGAGCCTTCTCTCCATGCCGGCGGCGGCTGTCGTCTGCAGGGAGGAGGTCGAACGGCTCGGCGTGGATTACTCGAGGTCCCCCTGCGGGGGCGGGCCATGGATGCTTGCAGGGTGGAGGGATGGCGGCGAGATCGTGCTGCGGCGGAACCCGTATGACCGTAAGGAACATTCCTCGATCGAGGGGATCTCGTTCAGGATCATTCCTGAAACGATGACCCGGATCGCGGAGTTCGAGGTGGGAAATCTCGATGTTCTTGAAGTGCCGAGAGAGGAGCTGGAGCGCTGGCGTTCGGCCGGGCAGGAGCTGCAGCACCGGCAGGAGCTGCGGGTGGTGTATATCGGTCTCAACAACGCAAAGCCCCCCTTCGATGATCCGCGGGTGCGGAGGGCGCTCAACATGGGAGTGGACGTCGAGGCGATCATAGTGCATGTTCTCTTCGGTGCGGGCCTGAAGGCGCGTGGATGCATACCGGATGCTCTGCGGAAGGGACCGCCGCCTGAGGACCAATATGTTTATAACCCAAAGAAAGCAAAGAAGTTACTTGAAGAAGCAGGCTGTGCCGATGGTTTGGAGCTGGAGATATGGCAGCGGGAGAACCCCGAGGGCGGGAGGATCCTCGAGTCCGTTCAGGGATACCTCTCCATGATCGGTGTCAAGGTGACGATCGTGGTGAGGGAATGGGGAGCGTTCAAGCAGGCGGTCGACCAGGGGACCCCCGATGCCTTCTATCTCGACTGGTTCGCCGATTATCCCGACGCGGAGAACTTCATGGCCCCGCTCTTCCATTCGTCGAACATCGGGGGCGCCGGAAACCGGGCCCGCTACCGGAACGGATCGGTCGATTCCCTGATCGAGGCGGCGGCGGCATGTAGTGACGAGTCGCGGCGATGGGCCCTGTACGCCTCTGCCGAGGAACAGGTGTACAGCGATGCCCCCTGGATCTTCCTCTGGTTTCCAACGAGGTACGAGGTTGTTTCGTACAGGATCGAGGGTTACATGATTCCGGCGATTTTCAACGGTCAGCGCTATCTCGGCGTGACATTCCGGGAGTGATCGGTGCCGTGTTGAAGTTCGTTCTGAGAAGGATACTCCTGCTGGCGCCGATCCTCTGGGGGGTTGTAACAGTCACCTTCATTCTCATGTACGTCATACCCGGCGACCCGGTGCTGACGCTTGTCGGCGAGCGGTACGACGAGGAGACGCTCGAGGAGATGCGCCGCGAGCTCGGTCTCGACAAGCCTATTCCCGTGCAGTACTTCGAGTACATCACCCGTCTTGCCAGGTTCGACCTGGGCCGCTCATTCGTAACGGGACGTCCCGTGACCGTGTCGATCATGGACCGTTTTCCCAGGACTCTCCTGCTCGCCTTCAGTGCGATGGTCATCGCGGTTACCGCGGGCTTGGGGATCGGCGGGCTCGCTGCGTGGAAACGCCACCCGTGGCTCGGTCATTCCCTCATGACCTTTTCTCTCGTTGGCGTGTCCATACCGGTCTTCTGGCTGGGGCTCCTGCTCATCTTCCTTTTTTCGATCAAGTTATCTCTTTTACCGCCATCTGGTTACGGCGGTGGATCTCTGAGGTATCTCATCATGCCGGCAGTCACCCTCTCGTTTGCCTCGATGGCTACGGTCGCCCGCGTGACGAGGTCGGGGTTTCTCGATGTCCTCGGCGAGGATTATATACGGACGGCAAAGGCGAAGGGGCTTGGAAACGCCGTTGTCGTGGCGAAACACGGCCTGCGGAACGCGCTGGTTCCCGTGATCACGATCGTCGGGACCGACTTCGGAAGTTACCTCGGCGGATCGGTCCTTACCGAATCGATTTTCGGCTGGCCCGGCCTGGGCAGGCTGATACTCCAGTCGGTCTTCAAGCGTGATTTTCCCATGATCCAGGGGGCTATTCTCTTTATGGCCCTCGTTTTCGTCATCGTCAATCTTATCGTCGACCTGAGCTACGGTCTCGTCGATCCAAGGGTCCGTACCGGGAGGGGGGGGCAGTGAATTCCGGCGGCGGATTCCTGAGACGGTTTCTCGGAAAACGGCTTGCCCTGGCCGGCCTGGTCTTCATCCTTCTGGTCAATGCGGCCGTTCTGGCGATGGTTTTCTCGCCGCCGGCCGAGCGGGACGGGATCGATCTCGACAATTCACTGCGACCCCCGTCTCTCGGCCACCCGTTCGGGACGGATCCATTCGGCCGGGACGTCCTTTCACGTACGGTACGGGGTTCATCGACCTCGCTCGGTGTCGGTTTCATCGCGAGAACGTTTTCCCTCGTTATCGGCCTGGTCCTCGGTGTCGCGGCCGGTTACTTCGGTGGAAGGCTCGATTCGTTCGTGATGAGGCTTGCGGATATCACATTCGCCTTTCCGACGCTTCTTCTCCTGATCGCGATCATGGCGGTTGTCGATCCCGGCCTCCCGTCCCTCGTTCTCGCGCTGGGTATTGTCGGTTGGGCCGCCATAGCGCGGCTTGTCAGGGCGCAGGTACTCATTTACCGGGAGCGCGAGTTCGTCCAGGCGGCAAAAGCTGCCGGCGCAGGTCACAAGACTATTATTTTCAAACACATACTTCCCCAGTGCATCTCGCCGGTAATCGTTGTATACTCCCTCGGTCTTGGTATGACGGTCATGGCGGAGTCGAGTCTCAGTTTTCTCGGCCTCGGGATTCAGCCCCCCGCACCGAGTCTCGGGAAGATGATATCGAGCGGGATCGTATTCATGAGGACTGCGCCGTGGCTCACCCTCTTCCCGGGACTGGCGCTTACCCTGATGGTCTGTTCGCTGAACCTCGTCGGCGACGGGGTCAGGGATTCGCTCGATCCCAGGCTTGCGGTGGTGCGTGGGGCGGGAAGACGGCTGTAGTTATGACTGAACTTGATCCGTCGAAAAATCATCGCCGCGGGTGGCGCCGGGCGGGGCCCCCACCGCGCGCAGCCGGAAGCGAGCACGGTGGGGATGACCGGCGACAGGACCCGCGGTGAGCGTCCACGGACGGTCCAATGGTAGTGCATATCATGGTGAAGTAACGCGTATGATGCATATGAATGAACAGATCGATCGAGTAAGAAAGCTGATCGCGAAACGGGAGAAGGCGCTTGGATTCGACTGGAGAACCAGCTACGTGTCGGTGCGGCCGGCCGACGACGGGAGCGCCGTTGTCGAGTTGAGCCGTGAGGAGCTTTTCAAGGATATTACCAATGGAGCGGATCCTGACGCCGCGGGAAGCCGGTGGGGCGGCGAGGCAAGCCTCACGTTCGAAGATGGACTCCGGGCCGAAATCCGGATCCTGGGGAAGGATCCGGGGATAATTCTCTGGGTTATATCGAGTGTGGCCGATATCAGGAGGGATCCGGCGCATTCCGCTGAACTCATAAGCCAGGCGATCATGGGAGAAACGGCCGTAAGGCTCAAACGGGAGGGTGACTGGTTTCTTGCCAGGCTGCGGGACGGCTGCCACGGGTGGGTCCGGTCATGGCATGTATCCGAGGTGCCGATAACTGATTGCGAAAATTACGATTCCCGTGTGACTGCCAGGGTAGGGTTGAATGTGGCTTATATCCATTCGGAGCCGGATGTGAACAGCCTGCCGGTCTCGGACGTGGTTTCGGGTACAAGACTCATCGCCGGTGAAGCGGACGGGGGTTTCAGACCGGTGATGCTTCCCGGCGGGCGGCGGGGGTTCATTCAGACTGAACATCTTACCGTTCCCGCGGCCGGTTCTCCCGACCGCGGACGGCTGGCGGAGCGGGCGATGAGATTTATCGGAATACCGTACCTGTGGGGCGGAACCACGGCGAAGGCGTTCGACTGTTCCGGGTTCGTGAAGCGGGTGTTCCTGCTCGAGGGTGTAGAGCTTCCCCGTGATTCCGATCTGCAGGCACGTATGGGGGAACACATCGATCCGGAGGATATGGGCAGTGTCCGTGTGGGCGACCTTCTCTTTTTCGGTGAAGGGAACACGATATCACACGTTGCAATAGCATTGAGCGCCGGGAGATTCATCCACGCGTACGGCGAGGTCAAGATAAACAGTCTCCGCCAGGAGGATACGCTGTACGATGAAAAACTGGCAAGGAGTTTGCTTTATGCCCGCCGTGTGCTCCCCGGGGAGCTGTAGGGACCGATTGTGGCCGGAATCGGTGCAGTCACCGGGCGAAAATTCTTTTAGCATAAATAAAAAAAGTTATTGACATGCTATTCGGGCTGGTATAGATTTTCGGCCAAATAAATGAGGAATGGGGATAGAGTGCGTGTAAAGGCGCGATCAAAGCAGTTTTTCACGATAGAAGCGGACTTGCGGCGGTAGCTGCAAGGCCAATTGTTGTCAGGCGCAGCCTGAAAGGAGGTACCAGGGGGGACAAAAGGAACACGCCGGAAAGGCGCACATAGAACGGGTTTTTGGGAACTTAACCGCATGTTTGTGCGATGATATAGACGTTCCTGAAAGGCTTCTTCCCTGAAAGGGAGATCACTTGCAGGAGGTAATGAAATGAAGAAACTATTTACACTCGCACTGGCTGTCGCTCTCGCCGCGGTGTTTACCGCTCCGGCCATGGCGACGGACAGCAGGCTCATCTCCATGGGTAGTGTAAATAACTATGTAGAGGACGACTACAACATCTTCACCTGGTACGGCACGCTGCCGTCCTACCAGAACATCGTCGTGATGAGCGTACACAGTGCGTACGTCACCGAGTTCGGCGGCTGGCAGGAGGAGCTTTATTTCGGTGAGTACCCGAGTGAATGTTCCGAGGACTACTTCTACACCATGCTCGGCGGGACCTATGCGATCGGCGAGGACGGCGGATACGGCGTCCTCGGCCTGTGGTTCTTCCGCCATACGGCAGGGCTGAACCCGGGCATGCGTCTCATGGGCCTCGAGTCGTATAACTGCATGATGGGTGAAATGGAAATGCCCTGGCCCGGCTTCGACATCTGGTCCGGCCGCGTCTACAACAAGTTCACGGTCCAGTACGGCTACGAGATGGAAGGGATGACCTTCGGCCTGATGTTCAGCCGTTCGGATCAGACGATGAAGATGGAGGCAAGTTCGGTTTATTCCGACCCCGATACCACCATTAGAGATGAGGTGGAGTACGAATACCATGTTGCCTTCACGACGATCGGCGCCGGCGCTACATTCGATATCGGCGAGGACATGACGGCCGACGTGGCGTTCGACATCACCTTAGCCTCGCAGACCGGGTTCGCATGCCAGGAATGTGGTGAATACGGTCCGTGTTATTACTACGAGGACGAAGGCTGGGGTGACGTCTCGGCGGATGCCAACAAGATGTACGGCTTCAGGGGACGAGTATTCTATGAATTCAACGAGGAGATCACCTTCGTGCCTTACTTCGGTATGAAGTTCTGGGACTTCAGCCTGAAGGCCGATTCCGCCTGGTTCAACGATGAAGCGGGATGCTACGATGAAGAGGGCCAGTGGGGCAACAAGGGTATGATGTTCGACTTCGGCATCGGCGCGAACATCAAAGTGAACGATGACAACCTGATCGTCTTTGCCATCGAGCCGTTTTCGTACGGCAAGGTCGAGCCGTCGGAGATTCCCGAGGAATGGCTCGAAGATGAAGATCTCGACGATTTTTCGCGCAAGATCACGTACCGCATGATGCCTCGCTTCCGCCTCGCTCTCGAGAGCGATGTTAAAGACTGGCTGACGTTCCGGACGGGCTGCACGAAGTCGCTCGTCAAGTGGGAGTTCAACGAGGAGTACAAGTGGTTGGATGAGGATGAAGAAGGATCCGGCGAGTTCAAGGTCACCGAGACCAGTGCGCCGTTCCAGTACTTCATCGGTCTCGGCTTCCACATCGCCGACTTCGACATCGACTGCGTCGTGAATCCTCATATCACCAATTACCTGGGTTACTATCTCCACGGTAAGGATTATGACAGCGACGGTCCGCCGATGTTCATGGTCACGGGTGTATATCACTACTAAAGGCGGCTTGTTAAACGGCGAAAAAATATGGGGGGCATAAGCCCCCCATATTTATATTGATGTTATTTTTTTTATGTTAATAATTAGCTTGACAAATATCAGGGTGATTGTTAACTAAGTCAGTTAGATATCGAAATGAAGGGGGGTGGTTTCGAAGAGGTAGAAGTTGAAAGAGGTTATTGATGGCGATGAAGGATGTGAAGGTCCTTAATCGATAAACAGTATCGTTCCGGAAGCTGCAGATCCGGGGCGGCCCAAGGAGGTTGTGATGAACAGGTTTTTCAAGGTACTCAGCGTCATGGTGCTGACGGTCTTCCTCGCCGGCTCCCTGCTCGCGCAGGAAGGCGCTGTTGACAAGGGCGTCATTCTGCTCGGCGGTGGTTTGAGCTTCTCGAGCTCGGGAGGCGACTTTTATGAGAACGCGGACGGCGACAGGATGACGGAGGTCTCACTCAGCCCTAAGTTCGGATACTTCGTAATACCGAGCCTCGCAGTCGGCGTCATGGTCGATTTCAATATGGTTAAACAGGGCGATTACGATCCCACTACATGGGGCGTCGGTCCGTTCGTGAGTTACTACATCGATTTGGATCAGGAGGGCGGCAAGGGTTCCGTCTATCCGTTCGTCGGCGCCTCGTACACCTATGGGAAATGGAAATTCGGCGATGACGAGGCTACGCAGCATAACATCAAGTTCGGCGGCGGCGTCAACTACATGCTCACCAACACGGTCGGTCTGTACGGCATGGGTAGTTATAATATTGTAAAGTACAAGGCGGATGGAGCCGACGAGACGATTGACGGAAACAGTTTCGGCGGCGAGGCCGGTTTCCAGATCTTCTTCTACTAGACGCGATCACTCGATCGAACGACCGAGAGGCGGCGCTCCAAGCGCCGCCTCTTTTTTCCCCCCAGGTTTGTTCAACCGTGTAACTCTTTGAAATAATTGGTCTGTATCTTGCACATGAATGATGTAATTCAAGAGGGAAAGGATACTTGTGTATTTTTTCTACTACTTCCCGGTGGGACTTGATGTGAAGCGGAAGCGGCGGGCGACGATCACGTGGCTTCTTGCCGGGTTCATGATAATCCTGTTTTTCATCTATAGATACAGACCTGACGGTTCCGGCTGGAACCTGCTGAACTGTATCTTTCTCCCCCTGGATCCCTCCCTTGCGACGGCGGTGACACACGTTTTTCTTCATGCGGGCTACATGCACCTGATCGGTAACGCCGTTTACCTGATCGTGTTCGGAAGGGTGGTCGAGGAGCGTTTCGGGCCCGGGAGGTTTTTTGCCATCTTCATCCTGTCGGCGGCGGCCGGAGCATATACGCACATGATGCTGACAAGCCTGTTCGCTCCCGAATTTCTCCGTTACGGCGTCATAGGCGCTTCCGGCGCCACTTCGGGGCTTCTAGGCGCCTTCATGATGCGGTTCTACTACAGCAGGATCAGGATCGCCTACTGGGTGTTTTTCCCTCTCCAGGCGGTCAACAGGGCGGGCACGACGTACGTTCCCGCCATATGCGCGGTTCTT
>DAOVFR010000184.1 GCA_030672805.1 Candidatus Krumholzibacteriota bacterium | reverse complement strand
GACCTGCACCGCCCCCACGTCGATGAAGTGACACTCAACTGCCCAGAGTGCAGCGGCCAGATGGAGAGGGTCTTGGAACTGATCGACGCGTGGTTCGATTCCGGATCGATGCCGTTCGCGCAGTACCACTACCCGATGGAGAACATGGATATCTTCAGCCGCCAGTACCCCGCCGCGTTCATCAGCGAGGGGGTAGACCAGTCGCGTGGATGGTTTTACTCACTGCTCGTCATCGGCGCTTTTCTCACGAAACAGAGCCCCTTTCAGCGGGCGCTTCCTCACGGCATGGTTCTCGACGTCGGGGGGCAGAAGATGAGCAAATCGCGGGGGAACGCCGTCTTCGTAAACGACGTGCTCGGAAGCGACGGCGCCGATGCGCTTCGCTGGTACCTGATGACGAGCGGCGCGCCGCACCTGCCGAAACGTTACGATCCGGCGGCGCTGAAGGACGTTGCGAACAGGTTTCTCGGCACGATCAGGAACCTGTACAATTTCTTCGCCCTCTACGCCTCGATCGACGGGTTCGAACCCTCAGGCGCCGCCATGGGGAAAAGCCTGATCGACCGGTGGATCGTCTCACGTTACTACTCGACGGTTCGTGAAGTAACCCGGGCAATGGAGGCGTACGAGCTCACCCGGGCCGCGAGGACGATCCAGACGTTCGTTATCGACGAGCTGAGCAACTGGTACCTTCGCAGGTGCCGCCGCCGTTTCTGGAAGAACGAGATGAGCGACGACAAGTTGGCCGCCTACGGGACCTTTTACAGGGTGCTCGAGGGCGTGTCGCTGATCTCGGCGCCCTTTGTGCCGTTTCTCGGCGAGGCTATGTTCCTTCGGCTGCACAGGTGGGAGCAGGGCGCCGGCATGCCGCCGAGCGTACATCTCGAGCGCTGGCCGGAGGTCGACGTGTCGTTGATCGACGAAGGGCTCGAGGACAGAATGCGGGGCGTGCTCGATGCGGTGACCCTCGGCCGCGCGGTAAGGAACAGCGCCGGGATCAGGATTCGCACACCGCTGGCCGGGATGTTCGTGCATTCCACGGTGAAGGGGGAGCTCGAATGGCTCGAGGACGGCCAGTTCGTCTCGCTTGTGCTCGATGAGCTGAACGTGAAGAAGATCATGCCTGTCGAGAGCACGGATGGGTATGTCACGCACAGCATCAAGCCGGACTTCGCCGTTCTCGGAAAGCGCCTGGGTGGGAATATGAAACAGGCCGCCGGCATAATCGGAGGTCTTGACTTGGAGAGGATAAATGAGTTTCTTAGATGTGGAGAGATCACTCTTGACATAGATGGGACAGGGGAGATTATCACCCTCGACGAAGTGCAGGTAACACAAGAAACCGCGGAGGGTTATAAGGCGGAATCGGAATCGGGTCTCACGGTGATCCTCGATACGCGCCTGACGCCCGAACTGATACGGGAGGGGATAGCGAGGGATCTGGTCAACCGGATTCAGAATTTCCGCAAGGAGTCCGAATTCGAGGTCAGTGACCGTATCGAGCTCTCGTACCGGGCAGCGGCGGAGATGGACGAGGTGTTCAGCCGGTATTCCGGGCATATCTGCAGTGAGACCCTGATAGAACGCCTCGAGGAAGGGGAGCGGGACTGGCCGTTCAAGACTTCGTTCAAGTTGAACGACCAGACAATCGAACTATGGATGAGGCGTATTTGATCAACGGAGCACCGGAAGGAGAGAGCGATGCCCGCGAAGAAGAAAAAAAAGAAGCTGAAAAAAAAGGAGATAGAGCGCTTCAAGAAAAAGATTCTTGCCGAACGTGAGCGGATTCTCCGTGAGCTCGGACGGATCGGGGAATCGATCAACCAGGCATCTGAGGGCAGCGAGGGATCCAAGCAGTCCTACTCCAACCACATGGCGGATCTCGGCACTGATTACATGGAGAAGGAGAAGAACTACTACTACGCTAGCCAGGAGGGCCACTACCTTAAATCCCTCGACCAGGCGCTCGAGCGGATAGAGCGCGGCGAGTACGGCAAATGTCTCGAGTGCGATGACCTGATATCGCTTAAGAGACTCGATGTCGTCCCCGGAGCCAAGCTCTGCATCGCCTGCAAGAGCAAGCACGAGAAGAGAGGACGTTAGACAGGTGCTCTACTTTGCGATCGCCGCACTTGTCGTCATTCTCGATCAAGCTTCCAAACGCCTCATCTGGGAAATCTACCAGTACAACGGTGGAACGGACGTCATCGACGGATTCCTGCGTATCACGTTGAGCAAGAACGCCGGTGCGGTCATGGGCATTCTCTCCGGGTCCCGGACCCTGCTGCTCGCCGTCACTGTTGCCTCGATAGCGGCGCTGGTTCTCTTCGCGTACCGGATGCGGTTCGCGCCGGTGTCGAAACGGGTCTGCCTCGGGCTCATCCTGGGCGGCGCCTTCGGTAACATGATCGACCGGATCGCGGCGGGCGAGGTGCTCGATTTCATCGACATGGGCATCGGTCGGTATCGCTGGCCGACATACAACGTGGCCGATATCGCCGTCACGATCGGCGCGATCCTCCTTATCTGGGGTTTTGTCATGCACTCCCAGCCCGAGCAGGAAAAAGCGCAGGCCGGAGCCGGAACGGATGAGACCGGGCATGTGGACCGCACTTCCTGACATGCCTTCCGCCGGAGGGGTCCATTGACAGGAAAACGGGTTTTCAGGTTTCTGGTCGACGAGAACGACGATACGCTTCGCATCGATGCATACCTCAGCGGGCAGATCCCGGAGCTTTCCCGGTCACGGATACAGAAGGCGCTTCACGCAGGCGACGTTACGGCCGCCGGCAGGCCGGTCGTCAAACCATCCAGGAAGGTTCATTCGGGAGACCTTGTCGAACTCGTATTCAGCCCGCCGAAGCCCCTCGAGGCGGCGCCCGAAGCAATACCGCTCGATATAGTTTACGAGGATCCGCACCTCCTTGTCATTAACAAGCCGCCGGGCATGGTTGTTCACCCGGCCCCCGGCCACGGATCCGGGACGCTGGTGAACGCGCTGCTCGCGCACTGCGGCGATCTCTCAGGCATAGGGGGGGTGCTCCGCCCCGGAATCGTACACCGCCTCGATGGCGGCACCTCGGGCCTGCTCGTAGCGGCGAAAAGCGACGAGATCCACATCTCGCTAAGCAGGCAGCTTATGGAGCGGAAGGTGAAGCGGACGTACGTTGCGATCGTCCACGGCGAGATGCCGGCATCGAACGGCGTGATCGATCTTCCGATCGGCCGCTCGCCGCGTGACAGGAAGAAGATGGCGGTCATCCCGGACGGGGGCAGGGAAGCGGTGACAAAATACTCTGTCCTAGACACCCTGGAACCGTTCCAGTATATTGAAATTAACCTTGGAACGGGCAGGACGCACCAGATCCGTGTGCATCTGTCCCATGCGGGTCATCCAGTGCTAGGCGATCCTGTCTACGGAGGACGGAAGGTCCGCAGAGGGATGCAGAAGAGACTGGTGGAACGGGCGGAGAGAGCGCTCGCCATGATCGGCAGGCAGGCTCTCCATGCACGAGAGCTTTCGTTTACGCATCCGGATACGGGAGAACGGGTCACGTTCGAAGCTCCGCTCCCGGACGATTTCCGTTCGGTTCTCGTGTTCCTGCGGGGTGACCGGTAAGCACGGAACGGGCCCGGGCGGCGGTTCCCCGGGTACAGCCCGTGGGGCGCGCGTCACCTGGTGAGAGGCGGGCATGAAGGTTCAGACCAGGGAACGGGACGGCGTCATTATCCTCGATCTCTCGGGCAAGCTCATGGGAGGCCCCGATGCCGACTACTTCAGGGACCTCGTGCTCGGTCTCGTCGAGAAGGGTCTGAAGAAGGTCATCGTCAATCTCGGGGATGTGAAATGGGTCAACAGCACCGGTGTTGGGATCCTGATAACGGGATATACGACACTTCGCCGGAATAAAGGGGACTTGAAGCTTTTACATGTCTCGAGTAAAATCCAGAGTATACTTTATGTTACAAAACTGAACCTGATCTTCGAGTGCTTTGATAGCGAGGAAACCGCGATCAGGAGCTTTGAGAAGTACTAGAATCAGGGATCGGGGAGGAGGTTGAACAGGTCGGCATGTCAGAGGGTGTCATCATGGAGTTTCCGAGCTCGTACAAGTACCTGAACCTTATTGACCTGGTGTGCGGTGAGATAGTCAAGGAGATGGGTTTCAGCCCGGAGACCGGCAACCAGATCTCGATCTCTGTCATCGAGGCGTGTACAAATGCCCTTGAGCACGGCAACAAATGTTCCCCCGATCTGAGCGTACATGTAGTCTTTCGCCAGCAGACGGACCGGCTCGTCATCGAGGTTTGTGACAGCGGCGAAGGGTTCGATTTCACAGAATATCTCAAGCACATTCCTGATCCCTCGGACATCCATCACAAGCGTGGGAGAGGTATCTTCATCATGAAAAATATGATGGATGATCTCCGGTTTGAAATGAGTCCCCACAATAACGGGATAAAGGTGACGCTTGAGAAGATGCTTTGCACTGCCGCCGTCGCCGAGAATTGATCGGCCGTCGCCAGTCTGCTCCAGCCCGACCCCGGTGGAAACTTCCGTGAAACACAAGCGTAAAAATAAGGTCGGCCGGGAAGTCCCCATTCCTGGAAACATGCTGTATGGAGTTGCGTCATGACTGCCTCTGCTTTTCTGACGTCATTCTACCTCGTGTGCGGCGCGATCATCTTTTTTCTCGCCGTGACGATTCTGCGCCACTCCATAAGGAGCGTTGTTAACTGGTCTACCGCGCTGGTGCTGATCTTTGCCGCCTTCGGTCCCATCCTCGCCGCGATGAGCGCGCTCCTCGAACGCAACCTCCAGGAAGGGATCTATGCATTCGAGAGCCTCGTCGGAAGCTTCGATTATGTATGGGAGTTCTTTTTCCCATCGCTCGTGCTCTTTGCCCTCGTTTACCCGAGGCGGGCTCCCTTCTGGAGGTTTCTCAGGAAAGGAGTGCCGCTGCTGTACGTGCCGCACATCTTCCATCTCGTGCTGCTCATTTTCCTTATTAACAAGGTCAATCCCGCGAAGCTCTTCAATCCGCTTCTCGATATTCACATCAACGAGAGCCTGGTCGATCCGTTCATTTCGACTGCCGCAAGGTCACTGAACGTCCTGTTGGAACTTCTCTTCAAGGCACATAACAGACTCTTTGCGCTCGTTAACATCATGTACGCGAGCTTCTCGATCATTCTCCTCGGCCGTTCCATCCAGCTTGATCTGCCCCCAAGGGTCCACCGGCAGGTGAACGTTGTGTTCATCGGACTGGGCCTCTGTATCGTGACTTATTCTCTTGCATGGGTTCTGCCCGTCTTCACCGGCATGGAGATGCAGGAGGATTTATCGATTGCACTGATCAATGCGGCGCTGATCTTCGGCGGGGGATCGATCGCGTTCGCGGTCGTACGGTACCAGTTCCTCGATATACGCCTCATCGCCC
>DAOVFR010000252.1 GCA_030672805.1 Candidatus Krumholzibacteriota bacterium | reverse complement strand
TCGGCCGGCCGGCAGAGCAATCCCAGGGTCAGGATGCTGCTTGACAGGGGGGGCGAGGTCGTCATCGAGCTGTATCCGGAGCAGGCGCCGCTGGCGGTCGAGCGTATTCTCACGCTCGTGCGCGAGCGTTTTTTCGACGGCTGCAAATTCCACCGCGTCGAATCATTTCTTGTCCAGACGGGGAAAAGGGATCATGACTATCCACCCGTATCGGGTGAGATGTTCTCGCAGCATCTCACGCACGGCGAGGGTATGGTCGGCATGGCGCGGCTTCCCCACGACTATGACAGTGCAGCGACGCAGTTCTACATCATCAAGGAGAGGCGCCCCCGGTTCAATGGCGAGTATACACTGTTCGGCGAGGTCGTTGAAGGGATGGGATATATCCACAAGATCAAGAAAGGCCACAAGATAAAGCAAATGGAGGTCATCGAGTAGCGGGAAACCGGGGGCCGGGGAAACACATGTGTGAAGTGTTCCGGCGGATGCTATAAAGCCTTGACCGGCACTGAAATGCCGATTATTATTTAGAAAAAGTGTCAGGTATGCACTAACTACTAGGGGATAGGTATGCGTTTTACTTCCATTGTTGATACTGCAACTATCTTAGTTGTAGTTTTGTCATTATTTCAGGGATGTTCGGATTCACTAAATCCTGAAAATGTGCCCACACCCGTATATCCTTTGGTGGATTATTCCCCTTCGTGGTCTCCTGACACTTCGAGGATTCTATTTTATCATCGAGGTATAACCGAAATCCGAGAAGATGGTAGTTATTTAACAAATCCTGACTCTACCGGTATCTGGGTCGTTGATCCTGATGGATTGAACAAATGTTTGATTCTGAACGCATATAATGCTATAGCGGAGTGGGATTTTGATGGTAACTGGATTGTATATAGCACTAATGCACAGATTTATAAGGCTATGATATCGGGTTACTTGGTTGATACCACTAGTATTAAGCAACTTACCTCGCATGACGGAAATTTCTTTCCCTCTTGGAACCCAGATGGACAATGGATAGCATATGATTCAGACGCAGGTGGCGTATTCTCGGTGTGGAAGATGAGGAGTGATGGTACTCAGAAACAAAACATTAAAGAGTATGGGAGAGAACCACAATGGTTCCCTGATGGCGAGAGCATACTATATATCAAATATCTTGGGCAAGGTGTTTCCGAGATTTTTTCGATGAACAGCGATGGGAGTAATGAAAAACAAATTTCACACCTCGGTGGATATATTGCTGTCCCAAAGTATTCTCGCGATGGGGCGATGATAGTTTTCGTGAGCGGTGAATATATCTGGACGATGAACAGCAACGGAGAAGAAGTATCACAAGTTGTCAAGGCGGGCGTGTATCCCGCGTGGTCTCCTGAAGGGAATAGAATAGTATTTGTAAGATTTGATCGTAAAAACCATAATAATAACGGGACTCTCTGGATTGTAAATATTGATGGTACCGAGCTACAACAGATTACGTATGGGCCAATTGTGACTAAATAGGTTATTAATATCGTGGTTACTAACTGGGTCGATAATTAAAATGCCGATTATTATTTAGAAAAAGTGTCAGGTATGCACTAACTACTAGGGGATAGGTATGCGCTTCACTTCCATGTTCAGATACGGCTTACGTGCAATGGCGGTTATCGCCGAGAATTACGGTAAGGATCCGGTATCTGCCAGGGAAATATCCGAGGCCGAGGATATCTCCCCGAGCTTCCTCGAGCAGCTTCTCGCACAACTGAGGAAGAAAGGGCTTCTGTCAGGCATCCGCGGTCCGGGGGGCGGGTTCAGACTTGCCAGGGATCCATCCATGATTTGCATCGGGGATATTGTCGAGGCGCTGGAGGGTCCGGTCATCGTTGCCAAGTGTCTCGGATCTTCGAGCACGCCCGGGGCGGGTAAGTGCGAGCGCTTCGATGAGTGCAAGGCGATCCCATTCCTCAGGAAAATGGAAAGCGAAATGGGTAATATCTTCGAATCGTACACACTTGCAGACCTGCTGGGTGATGCCGAGTACCCCGACGGAAGTACGACCGGGAAAGTGATGGAAAAAACAGGGGGTAATGGACCGTGAACGGCAAAACCGGCAGAAGGGTCTACTTCGACCATAATGCCACCACATACATGCGGCCCGAAGTGATCGAGGCGGTGATGCCGTTTTTCAGGGATCGCTTCGGAAACGCGAGCAGCCTTCACTTCTTCGGCCAGGAAAACAGGGACGTGATCGATGAGGCCCGCGGAAAGGTGGCGGATCTGATCGGTGCAGAACCGGATGAGATCATCTTCACCTCGGGCGGGTCCGAATCGGATAACCTTGCCATTCGCGGCACGGTCCGGGCGAAGCGGTCCGGCGTGACACGGCCCCATATCATCACGTCCGTCCTGGAACATCCCGCCGTCACGAGAACGTGCAGGGCGCTCGAGGACGAGGGCGTCGAGGTGACGTACGTCCGGAGCACGCCGGACGGAACAGTCGATCTCGACCGGCTGCGCGAGGCCTTCCGGGAAAGTACCGTCCTCGTGACGATCATGCTCGCTAACAATGAGACGGGAGTAATCCAGCCGGTGGCGGAGATCGGTGGTCTCGCCCGGGAACACGGGGTAACGTTCCATGTTGACGCCGTGCAGGGAGTGGGCAAGGTCCCCGTCGACGTCGGCAATCTCTGCGCCGATCTGCTCTCCATATCTGCGCACAAGTTCTACGGCCCGAAGGGCGTCGGCGCCCTGTACGTCAGGAGGGGAACGAATCTTCCGCCGGTCTACACGGGAGGCGGGCAGGAGTTCGGGCGTCGTCCAGGCACGGAGAATATCCCCGGAATCGTCGGCCTTGGTGAGGCGGCACGCATCTCGAAAAAGGAACTTTCCGGAGAGATGGAGCATATAGAGCGTCTCAGGAACAGGTTGGAAAGCGGAATCCTCGAACGGGTCGATCACATCGTCATCAACGGGAAAAGCGCCGAACGCGTTCCGAACACGAGCAGCGTGATCGTAACGGGCGTTGAGGGAGAAGCCGTTACCCTGAATCTAAGCATACTCGGCTTTGCAATCTCGAGCGGCAGCGCATGCTCGAGCGGTGAGAGCGAGCCGAGCGCCGTGCTGATCGCGATGGGCCTGGGCCCGCTCGAAGCGCAGAGCGGAATCAGGATCAGCCTTGGGATCGTGAACCGGGAGGAAGAAGTCGATGCATTTCTCGAGGTCTTTCCCGGGGTCGTCGAACGTCTGAGAGGTTTTTCCCCGATTAACAAGAGTTCCTGATCGGTGAGGGAACGGGTGAAGGATCCAGCTCGCAGCCGGAACAGCGTCGGGACCCGCCCAGCCAGTGGCGGCGTGGTCGTCGGGTTGAGCGGCGGGATTGACAGCGCCGCAGCCGCCATGCTTCTCAACGAGCAGGGGTACCGCGTGGTCGGGGTGACGTTCCGGTTCCTCTGTCTTTCCGAGGCATCCGTGTCTCCCCGCACGTGCTGCACGAAGGCGTCGATCCGGAGGGCGGCGGCGCTCTGTAACAGGCTCGGGA
>DAOVFR010000302.1 GCA_030672805.1 Candidatus Krumholzibacteriota bacterium | reverse complement strand
TCGCCGGTATCTTGTAGCTCAGATCGCTGAGAAGCTTTACCCGGTAATAACGATGCCTGTCGAGGGAAGTGATGATGCTGAGCCGCTTGTTGACTTCCTCGCGCTCCTTGGTAATCTGCTTGATCTTGGCCAGCTGCGGGGCGAGCTTTTTTGATTCTTCCCTGGCAAGCTCGATCTTCTTCTCGAGGGTTCTTATCCTGTGCTTCTGGACAAGTCCGGTACCGAGTGTTGCCGCCAGGAAGACTGCCACACCGATGACCAGGTAAACGGTCGACATCTCGGGCAAGTGAAATTCGCGCCTCTTTACCTTGTCTTCCGGTGGAAGAAGATTGATCCTGATCATTCTTTCCCCGCCTTTCTCAACGCGAGACCGATTCCGACTGTCAACAACGGAGCAATCTCGTCGAGCTTATCCTCGTACTCTCCAAAGACACCTTCCTCGTAATCGATGCCCTCGAAGGGATTGTGTATCGATATTTCCATCCCGTGCTTCTCGGCCAGGATATCTTTCAGGAAAGGAATTCGGGCTCCGCCGCCGCTGAGTACGATCTCGTCGATACCCTCGGCATCTCCCGCCGCTTTCAGAAAAGAAACACTCCGTTCGATACCCATCGAAAGGTCCCCGGAGCTCTTTCTCACGATGCTTTTGATCTTGTCCCCGTCCTGTTCGCCGAGATTACCGGAGATGATCCGGACGCCCTCGTTGTAATCGACACCGAGCTCCTTCTGGACAGACTCGGTGAAGTTATCGCTGCCGACGCTGATATCCCTTGTAAAGTGCGGACTGTTGTTCTGGATGATGTTGATGTTGGTGACGTCATTGCCGATATTGATCAGGCTTACGACTTTACTTTTCCCTTCTTCCTCTCCCACATCCTCCCGGTTCATCTCGAAGCAGTTCTGTACCGCGAACGAATCCACGTCGATAATAACGGGTATGAGCCCGGCGTCCCTGATGAGGCTGGCATGCGTATTCACCATATCCTTCTTCGCCGCGACGAGGAGGACTTCCATCTGGTTCGCACCGATATCCTCATGGAGTATCTGGAAATCGAGGCATACATCATCGATGTCGAACGGGACGTGTTGTTCCGCCTCCCAGAAGATCGCTTCCTGTGCATCCTCGGGAGCCATCTTGTCCATGACGACCTTCTTTACGATCACTGCCCGGCCGGAGACGGCCGAAACGACCTCATTCCTCAAGACCCCCGCCTGCTCGAAACACTCCCTGATCCCGTCGATCACGAGGCTGCGGTCCATGATCTCGCCTTCGACGATCGCCTCGGGCAACAGAGGGGTGAAACCGAAATGGACGATCCTGGGAACATCTCCGGAGTGATCGATCTCCACGAGCTTGATCAGGCTCGAACCGATGTCGAGTCCGATGGTCGAGGTCTTCTTCTTGATGAAGGGTAACGTGATCATTCCGATACCAACCTTTTCATAACCAGGTTTGGGACTGCCCTACTACCGATAAATTCGACAACTTGTTGCGATAACTTCAATTAAAAACTGGCTGTATCAAGTCTTAATCCTCGGTTCTGCTATTCGCAACAAGCGTGCCAACATATGAGACGAGATCGGACGTGCAACCAACGAATTCCCAACGTGTTATATTGAGGTCCGGGGTGGCGGGAACGCCGTTTCCGATTATTTGCAATATGAGACTGCAAAGTGCCATGATATTACATTCGGCTGAAATACCAGGAGAGAACCCGCGGGCCGTACAGCAGGCAGAACGCCGCGGCGGGGGCGAGAAATGAGCCGAAGGCAACAGCCGTCCTGGTGCCTTTGCCCTTCCTCTTCATGATCGAGATTCCGTACACCGAACCGAGGAATGATGCGATCACGATGACCGGCAGGACAAACTTGATACCGAGAAAGGCGCCGATCATGGCCATGAGCTTAACGTCCCCTCCTCCCATGCCCTCTGAATGGCGTATAAGCCTGTAGATCATCCCTACCGCAAGGAGCCCCCCTCCGCCGGCGATGGCGCCGAGCGCGGAACTCGATGGAGAAAGAGCCGGATTGACAAAGCTCCAGGCGATACCGACGAAGATGAAGGGGAGGCTTATCTGGTCGGGTATGATCCTGTGCTCCCAGTCGATGATGGTTATCACGAGCAGCGCCATCAGGAAACAGTATGCGAAGACCGTATCGACGACACTCGACCCGAAACGGTAGAGGCACAGCAGGGCGAGGATTCCACCGATCAGCTCTACAACCGGATACTTGATCGAGATATGCGCCCCGCAGCCGCTGCACCTGCCCCGCAGTACGAGGTAGCTGATAACCGGTATATTCTCATACCAGGGAATCAGCTTGCCGCAGTGGGGGCAGTGCGAGCGGGGCCGGACAACGGATCTCTCATTCGGAAGGCGGTATATGGCCACGTTGCAGAAACTTCCGACCGAAAGCCCCGCGATAACAGCAACGATCGCGTTGTAAAGGCTCATCGCGCCGTTTCACCACCCTCCTCGAGCCGTGTTTTCAGGCGTTCGATATAGCGCCCCGCCAGCTCCCTGATGTACGGATCCCGGGAGGTCACGGCGAGGTC
>DAOVFR010000258.1 GCA_030672805.1 Candidatus Krumholzibacteriota bacterium | reverse complement strand
TGACCCGTCCGGAAAGGACGGAAACTCCTCGAAGCCGGGACGCATCATCGTCACGATCGTGGCGTTTTCGAAGATCACACCGGGATTCTTCCAGAGCCGCATATCCCCGAGGGAATCGCTTCCGACCAGAAGGTGCAGCCTGTCCCTTCCATACCCCATCTCCCCGAACCGAAGCACCGTCTCGAAGGTGAAGGTCACACCGTCGCTCCCCTCGATCCGGGACAGCTCGAAGAGGGTGTTGTCCTCGATTGCCAGTGCGACCATGCTTACGCGGTCCTCGAATGGAGTGATCTCCCCCGGCCTCTTGTGCGGCGGGATGGCCGTGGGCATAAAAAGAACACGTTCCAGCCCGACAAAATCGGCGGCCACCTGTGCCAGTATCAGGTGGCCGGTATGGATCGGGTCGAAGGTGCCCCCGAACAGACCTATCCTGCCGTCACCGCTCAAGTCCTTCCTCCCGGGGAAGGCTCCTCAGCCGCTCTTCGGCTTTTCTCTTCTCCTTGAAATCGCCTTTGTGCAAAGCCGCCTCCTCGTACTCCCGGACCGCTCCACCGGTATCCCCTTCCCTCTCAAGAATCGCCCCGAGGTAGTAATGGCTCCGCCCCGACCAGGATGTCCCGGGATAATTCCCCGCTACCTTCTCGAAATAGATACGTGAAGCGTTGTATTCCTTTCTACGGTAATAGAGGTATGCGTTGAGGAAATCCTTCTTCCCGAGCCGGTCGTATATTTCCATGAGCACAGTTTCCGCTTCCGCGCGCCGGGGGCTGTTCTTGAACAGTTGCAGGAACCGGTTTATCCTGCTCAGGGCTTCGTATGTTTTCGCCTGGTCCCGTTCCGCCCTCTGGGCCTGCCTGAATGCACAGAGACCCTCGAGGAAAAATGCATCATCGATATACTCGCTGTACCCGTAATCGTTGATCAATATACGATACTCCACCGCGGCGAGCGCATACTCCCCATCCATGCGGTAGGATTCGGCGAGACGGAACTGGGCGTAATCACTTCTCTCGTCTCCGGCGAAACGGGCGATGAAATCCTTGTACTCGACCGCGGCATCACCGTACTTGCCCCTGCTGAACAGGTCTCCCGCGATGCTCAGCTTCCGGTCGGGAAGGTTAACCTTGCGTGCGGTGTACGGGCCTCCGCATGATGAGCAGAACAGAACAAAGACGACCGCCGCCGCCGTGCGTCTAATGCCCTGGCTTTGTCCTTTCAATCCGTACGATCCTTTCCTTTGACTTCTCGACGAGCCTGCCGCTCGAACCGAGGTTCAGGTTCACTACTTCAGTATAGAATGCCACCGCCTTCGCGTACTCGCCCCGCTCCTCGCAGATCTCCGCAAGAATGAAATTCGCCCTTTCGCGAATAAGAGGATTCCCGGCGGACCTGGCAAGGCCAAGAAGCATACTCCCGGCTTTTTCCGGATCGCCCCCGGCCCTGAGATCCTGTCCGGCCTTCAATATCAGGTTCTCGAGTTTCCACTGCACCGTGGGCCGGAGCCGGCTCTTAGGATACTTCTGCTCGAAATTATGGTAAAGCGAAATCGCCGTTTCCGTTTCCCCCTTGCCCTCGTATGCCTCGCCGAGATTCAACATCACCTGTGCCGCACCGGTGGTATCGGGATATTCGGCGATGTACCGCTCCAGGTAGCGGATCGCATTATCATAGTTTTTGTTCTCGAGAAGCAGTTCTCCGGCGATCCTGTTGCTCGCCCCGAAATCGAGCATCGAATCATAGTTGATCGCCTGGAGGAGAAATCGTTTTCCCCTCGTTTCAAGGCCCGATTCGATACTGCTCAACGCTTCCTTCTTCAGCACCTGGGCAATTTCCGGCGCCCACGTTGTATCGGTGCTGTACAACTCCGCGAAGGAATCCTCTGCCTCCGCCTCGATCCCGAGGCGGAGATATGACTTGCCGGCGATAAGAAGCAGCCCCGGCATCCTCTCGCCCCCTCGCCTGAAGTGATGCCTGATGATGAAGATAGCCTCGCGGTACCGTCCCGCATCATATTCTTTCCGTGCCCTGTCGAGTACCGATCCGCGTCCGCATGAAAGGTTTCCCAGGAGAAGGGCCGCAACGGCCACGCACACGATACCCCTGAGCCGGGGAACGGTTCCAGGAAGCCATCTCCCGTTCAGCCGTAATCTACTCATCGCTCTGATTGGAGAAAAAGAGGTACACCATGCCCGTTACAACGCCGACGACGATAACCGGCTCGATAAGCTTGCTCCAGCGAAGTCTTTTAAGCTGAGGTTTGGTGAACTCGTGGCGCTCGTCCTCGATCGTCGGCAGAAGGGAATAGGAAAATATATCCTCGTATTTTTTTTGTGTATCGCCGACCCAGATTATACTTCCGTCCGCGAGGTCGGCCAGCTGCGCGAAGGCGAAGATTTCGGCGAAACGCTCCACCTCCCTGGCTCCGAACCAGTACCTGCGGCCGGCCTTCGGATAGGCGAGCGACATCTTGATGATCTGGTAGCTGAACTCATACCGCGGGCCGGCGACGCTGTCCGGCCTTCCGGGCATATCGGCGGCAATTCTGAAACCTGCCTCGCGCATCGTTTTGAGCAGCATGTTCTCAAAGATAAAATCGGCATCCCCCGCTCCATTGTCCTTGGTCAGCAGGATGATCTCACCGTTGGGACGCATTGGCATGTTCGATATGAGCTCTGTTATTGTCTGCCTCGAAAGCTGTTCGAGCACCTCGAAGTTCGTCGGAATCCGTTCACCTGTTCCGCGCGGCGAGATACTCGCCGGGAACAGCGTCAACAACAGCGCGGAACAGATCATACACATGAATCTCGAAAGAACCGGGTTATCTCTGAAGAACCGCACCGAACAACCTCCGTTGCATGTTCCGCCATTGCTTCATGTTGATATTTCGATCCGTTAACGAATATACTGGATAACCTGAATAATCATCGGCATTTGCAGAAAAATGTCAATCTAAATCTCATCGGGAGGAGGCAAAAAGATCATAGACGTCTCCTTCCGTAACTTCCGCCTCGATGAACCGGCCCGGTTCCGAGCTGTTCCCATCGAGAAAAATCACACCGTCTATCTCGTAGGCCTGTCCGTAGAACCGCCCCACTCCCCACGCGCCGTGGCGGACACACTCATCCTGTTCCGCAAGCCTGTCGACGAGAATCTTTTCCGTCCTTCCCTCGAACCGCTGCAGGCGCTCCTGTGACACGTCCATTTGTACACCGATGATCTCCTCTTTTCGCCTGAGAATCTCATCCCGTGGAACATGCGGTCCAAGCGAGACGGCCCTCGTACCGCGTTCCGCGGAGTACCCGAATACGCCGACGTGGTCGATCGTGTACCGTTCGAGAAAATCGACGAGCTCCATGAACTCCCGCTCTGTCTCACCGGGAAAACCGACCATCACGGTCGTCCTGAGAACAAGTCCCCCGATGCCGCCGCGGAGCGTATCGAA
>DAOVFR010000200.1 GCA_030672805.1 Candidatus Krumholzibacteriota bacterium | reverse complement strand
CGTGGCGAGCGCCCTGAGCTCGGCGATTTCCCCGTTAATATCGGGGGCACCCGTCTTTCCGCAGTAGAGCAGGAACTCGAAGGTCCCCTCGCCGTAAACCTCGTCGACCTTCATGATGCGTGCGGAGGAATCGAAATTGTGACTCGCACCGGCCATACCGGTGACAATCGCCGCCGTCGCGCCGTTGTTCGGGTTCCGCTGCCCGACGTAGGCGGTATCGGTAACCCAGATACGGTCCATCTGTGCGTTCCAGATAAGATCAACCAGGCCGGGTGAGTAACCGCTTTGAATATATTGGGTTGAAGGACCTACCTCATAAATTACATCAAAGAATGAGGCGCCTTCCGTGAGACGGACGGTTTTCTTGAGATTCCCGCAGGCGAAGACCGCCTCGACAACGGTGCCTAGACCCTGGTTCACCTGCATGTCGTAGATGCTGTGCTGGTAGTTGGGACCTACGTCGCTGAGCGCCCCGACGTGGTTCACGTCGTTGTAATCGGCCTGGGTTCCGGCCCAGTACGCGTTGTCGACGCCGATGATCGAGAAATTGTAATCGGTCCCCTTCGCAAACACGTTCGTCGCGCGGGCGCCGATGCCCTCGAAGATAGCGAACACATGATCGTTGTGCATGATAAGCTCGTCGTAGCCATCGTTATCGATATCCGAGAGAAACGCGGCGGTCGTGTTTGCATACTCGCCGTTCGCCCAGTGGGCGGCTTCGGCATACATGCCGGCGTTCTTTATGTGGCCGGAGTAATTGAGCTCCCAGCCGCTGATCGGCCCTCCCATACCATCGTGCCAGCCCGTCTCGTGAAGGTTCGTCATGAGCACGTACCAGCCCGCCTGCGATATATTGTTGTCCGGCGAGGCCACGAGCGCGCTGTATGCCTCGCTCCACAATGTGCCGTGATTCTTGCAGTTGCCGCCGCGCGGCGGATCACAGGCTCCAAATCCGTCTCCGCCGTTGGCATACGGGACATAGCCGGCCCAGTCCGTGTACCACCCGTTATTGCCGCCGCCGTAACCGTCGGTTCCCCCGATCTCCCAGTACGTGCCGTAGGTCACCGACATCGAGGAGCTTCCGTTGAAATTAGCGTTCGTTACCGCGTCGGCGACCTTCCAGACATGAAGCCACGCGCTCTCCTCGAGGCACTTGTTGATGAACCAGTCGTATGTCTCCTTGGCGTTCGGTGTCGAACTGGCCCATGAGCCCATCTCCGCGATAGCCTCCCAGTCCTCGGCGTAGCAGGCGAAGCGGTAATCACCGAAACCGGAGTTCGACAGATCGACAAGGACCTGCAGGGCTCCGGCGCCGTCCCCGCCGACGATCTTGCCGGTGAAGTTCCGGTCGCGCGGGATGACCTTGAGCGAGCTTCCCGACAGCGTGTGGATCTGGTGATTGTCATAACCCTGCACGTGAACATCGTCGTCCAGAATCACCGCCCAGATCCCGTGGGACGTCCAGTTGTCCGCCAGGTCGTCGATCACGTCGGCGTTCGGGTAAACGGACGGATTCAGCCATACACGCTCCGGCACCCATGCGACCCGCGGGTAGTAACCGTAACGCGTGTCCGTCATCTGCGTCTGGACGTTCACCGCCCAGTTGTTCATGTCGTTCTGGACGAACGGCATCATGTGTTGTCCGTACGCGGACGAGACCATCCCGACCCAGCCCGCCGAGACCCCGGAGGCGAGCCACGCGTTGAAATCATTCGGATCGCCGTTGTTGCTGTCCCACTCCGTCGAAGTCTGGAGCGGTCCGGAGAGGTGGAAGTTGCCGGGGATCGAGGTCGCCTCGTGGATCTCGAGCGCCTCGTCGAAACCGCTGCCGGACATATCATCGGAGCGTCCGTAGAAAACGTCGCTGTACGCAAGACCCTGGTTTCCATGGTGGACGAACCCGCAGTTCGCGTTGCCCGCAGGCGCAAGGTTATCAGCGGTCATCCGGTCGGCGATACGCCCGCCCGATATCGAGAGGATCTCGAACCTGACCGGCGTCCCATCACGCCCGGCAATGGCGCGCCTCGCTTCCGCACCCTCCGGTGGCGCCGACGTCCCCGTGGATGCCGCTCGCATCGCCCCGAGCGACGCCTCCCTGTATGCAGGGGATAGATCCAGGCATGCGGTAATATGCTCTTTTCTCCGGTTCAGCGCCGCATAGCGCGGTTGACGTTCCGTTCCAGGCTCTCCGACGGCATAAAAGCTCCTTGCACGGCGAGACGGGATACGGCCGAACGGGTCGAGGACCATCGCCTCGTCCCACTCGATGGAAGCCGTCCCCTCGAAACCACCGGGAAGGCTGAAGCGTCCCCCGCCGGCATAGTCGATGAGAACGACGAGCACGACCGCGTCCCTCGTGAAGAGGTCGATGCCACTCGACGGATCGTTCATCATGACCATGCTGACACGCAGGTTCAGGCCATCTTCGAGTTCATCGAAGTAAAACGCCAGGAGGTCAGCCCCCTCGAGTCCCCCGGGAACATCCCGGACGTCGTCGATCGCCTTCACGTGATGAGCTCCCCACGATGGCGAGGGAAACTTATCCGTCCCGGCCAGCACCTCAACCCGCCCGGCGCCGGATGCGTTCGCATCATGCAAACCGCCCGGCAGCGTCACGAGAAGGGTGAACAGCATTACGATGATCACAAATCCGTTCTTCATCTCAACTCCAGCGAATACAGCCCGAAAACGGGCAACCTAGAAGTATACGAATAGAAAAAGGGGGATATCCCCTTCCACCCGAAGATCGAGGATATCCCCTGACAGGTCGATAATTACCTGTACATCGACTTGATATTACCCCAGGTGGAAGACTCGACACCGACACCGCAGATCGGGCAGTCCTCACCATCATAGTTGTTCCAGTGGTCGACCCACGGCACGAGGAATACGGGATTCGAATCGTCGATCTCCACCGTCCGGTTTCCAACCCATTCCCAGTCGTTGCAGCCATGATTGCGGTACTTGTACTGAACGAAGGGGTTGCTTCCGGCGGCGAATGTCACCGACACCTCGTAGAACTGCGGGCTGTACGCGGGGCACGGCCGGTACATCGGCACGCCGCTGCCCCAGTTGGTCAGTTCGGGGTGATCTCCCGTTATGCATACCTCACCCGGGTCGGGATCGTAATCGGGATGACCCTCGGGCGGGAAGCAGAGGAAGAAATAGACGGTTACATCCTGACCCAGAACGTTCGTTATGTTGAGCTTGAACGGAGGATCGTTCCCGTTCTGATCCTGGGCACCGGTGTACGTCGAGGCATCGGTCGAATCGAACACCTCGCAATAGAACCAGAGCTCGCTCTGTCCGCTCAACGCGGAAACCGGAATCGCGGCGGTATACTCGTCGTTGTTTCCGACATCTGAGTTGTAGAACATCTCGACCGAGTCATAAGGTCCGCCGAGCGGTCCATAGAACAGCTCCGAGGATATCCCCGGGCCCTGCCCCTCACCGGGCGTTACACCGTCCTTCCAGACCTGGATATAGACATTCACCGGATCCGCGTCGGTCACGGCCGTCTCGTGGACGGGCCAGATATTTCCGGCCCACCCGATGGCGGCATACGAAACCCCGCAGAATGCGGCCAGCGCCATGGCGGCGATAGCCAGCGTTAACAGCTTCTTCATGCTTAAACCTCCTCGCTGCCTGTGAATGAAGCTGAACCTTGCCTCTTGCAGGATTTGGAAAATCCCTATTCTTATAAACCCTGCACGCGGCAATTACCTGTTATTACGAATTATATCACAGAGTTACACTTGCAGTCAATTACAAAGAAAGGTGGATTTTCCAAAACCTTCCAAAATTCCGGCCGTTAACCGCTCGAAAACCGGGTCGCCGCGTACTTGTGCATATAAATAGCTTATTTATTCCACTCAATATTATCGAACTCGGTCAGCAGCACGCGTATGAACTCGGCCAGCGACCATGCCTGGCTCGTCGCCCCGCCGAACTCCTCTTTGCCCTCGGTGTATGCGCCGTCACGGATCTCGCGCAGGCTTCCGACGCATGCCTCGTCGAGTATCTCGACGGCGAGCGGCTCGAAGAGCTTCCACGCCTCTTTCCGCTCCCCCGCCGCCAGAAGGCAGCTTACCGCGGGCCCTGTGAGCCATTCCCAGACGTCGCCATTATGGTACGCCTCGTCGTAGTAGTACCTGTCCAGATCGAGATGCCGCTTATGGAACTGCCGGTCCTCCGGTGAAAGAGACGTGACGCCGTGGGCAAGGATCACCGTTTTTCGCGCCGTCGCGACGATCGGCCCGATCCGGTTCTTCCTGATCAACGGCTCGTATTCCCTCATCACGTTTCCCCGTACGCCGGGAAACCGGGCCGGTTGAAGATCTCTCCCGTCGAGCGACACCCAGAGCGCCAGCAGCGCGTTCGGCCTGATCTGCCTGTTGGGAGTACCGTCAGTATTGAGATGGTCGTACAGGTAGACAGTCCCGTCATCCCAGAAAAGATCCCGGAAATTCCAGCGGAGCTTCTCCGCGTGCCTCTCCCACTCCGATGCGCACGATCTCAGATCCAATCTTTCCTGCGACGTTTCAGGATCCACGCCTTGTTCACCGGCACCGTCGCCCTGCTCCCTGGTATCGGCGCCCCGCTCCCCGGCAAGCGCCGAATCGTGCGCCATGACCAGGTCCGCCATTCTCGCCCAGGCGGCGCCGACCAGAAGTCCGTGGTGGAAGAGCGCCTGGACCTCGACCGCCCTGTCGCCGCGCGGCGAATAGGGATTCGCCTCACCGCCGGCATCCATCCACGTCTCGCCGTCCCCGTGTGTAAGAAACCCCTTACCATCGACTGCCTTCTCGATCGCTCCCTCGATGGCGAGCCGTATCCCCGGAAATGCTTCGACAAGGAATTCGTCGTCTCGCGTCGCGATGTAGTACTTCCACGCTGCGCGGACGAGCCACCACGTGCCGTCGACGCC
>DAOVFR010000299.1 GCA_030672805.1 Candidatus Krumholzibacteriota bacterium | reverse complement strand
GAGCCGGATGAACGACTCGTTTTCCGCGATGCGAACGAGGCGGCCGACAGGATCCTGAACATCGACCATGCCAGGTACATTGGAATGACGATCGAGGAAGCATTTCCGGCGCTCGCGGATACGGAAATGCCGGAACGGTACCGGAAGGCGGCTGCGGAGGGCGTTGCATGGAAGACGGAACAGGTCGAGTTCGAGGACTACCAGATCACGGGGGCGTTCGAGGTCCACGCTTTCCAGACCAGGCCGGGCGAAATGGCGGCCATGTTTATCGACATCACCGAGCGAAGAAGGGTCGAGGAGGCGATACGAAAACAGAGCGCGGCGCTGGAGCAATCGGCCGACGGGATCGCGATAGCGGACCTCGACGGCTATATACAGTTCGTCAACTCCGCCTGGGCCGGGATGCACGGCTACACGGTGCGGGAGCTCATAGGGAAACATCTGAGCCTGTTCCACACGGAAGAGCAGATGCAGAACGAAGTGATCCCCTTCAATGAGAAGATGAAGATTGCCGGTGTCAACAAGGGTAACGTGGGGCACAGGCGGAAGGATGGAACGATTTTCCCAACGAGGATGTCCTCGATTCTCCTGAGGGACGAGCATGGCAGCCCTGTCGGCATGGTAGGTACGGCGCTTGATATATCCGAGGAGGTCAAGCTCGAAGCCCAGCTCCGCCAGGCACAGAAGATGGAATCCATCGGCCGGCTTGCCGGTGGTATCGCGCACGATTTCAACAACCTTCTTACCCCCATTCTCTGTTATGCGGATATAGCCACTGAGGGACTGTCCGCGGATGATCCGTACCTGAATGATCTGAATGAGATCAAGAAGGCGGCGGAACGGGCCCGCGACCTTGCACGGCAGCTTCTCGCCTTCGGCCGGAAGCAGGTTCTCGAGATGAAGACCGTCGATCTTGGGAAAGTGGTGTTTGGGTTCGAAAAGATACTCCGCCGGACGGTCCGGGAGGATATCGAGCTGGTGACCGGCCTCTCTTCCTCAACGGGCCTTGTCAGGGCCGACGTGTCACAGATCGAGCAGGTTATCATGAACCTTGCGTTGAATGCCGGCGATGCAATGCCGGAAGGCGGAAGGATCACGATCAGGACGGACGAGGTGATGCTTGACGGGTTGTTCGCCAGGGAATATCCCGGCGTCGAGCCGGGACCGCACGTCGTTCTCTCGATCTCCGATACGGGGCTTGGAATGGATTCCGAGACTGCCAGCCGGATCTTCGACCCGTTCTTCACCACCAAGGAGATGGGGAAGGGAACCGGACTCGGACTGTCGACCGTCCATGGTATCATCAAGCAGCATAAAGGCGCCATCCAGGTCGAAAGTGAACCGGGGAAGGGAACGACATTTAAAATATACTTTCCCTGCATCGAAGGGACCGTCGAGGAGACGTCCGAACCGGTGCAGGATCACCGGGCCGGAACCGGCAGCGAGACGATTCTACTGGCCGAGGACAACGAGATGGTTCGAAGGACCGTAACGCGAATTCTCGAGATGCATGGATATACCGTGCTGGCCTGTGCGGGGGCCGATGAGTGTATCGAGATCGCCGGTCTGTACGAGGGAGATATCCATATGCTTCTCACCGATGTTGTGATGCCGCGGATGAACGGCGGGGAGCTGTATCATCAGCTTCTGCCCGGGCTGCCCGGCCTCAGGGTCCTCTTCATGTCCGGTTATACCGATGATACGATCGTACAGAGTGGCGTCCTCGAAGACGGGGTGGACTTCATCCAGAAACCCGTGTCCGTCCGGTCACTCACCTTCAAGGTCCGCGAGGTGCTCGACCGGGTTCCGCCGAAGTAGCGTTCCGTGTGCCGGCGACATTACTCCCGGGCAGGTCATTTTCACTCGATAGGGAAATGTATGCGAATGTTGGGTGAGTGTCGTCGTTTCACCGGGGGACTATCCTGAACCAGCCGTTCGGGGAGGCGCTCTTGCGTTCGAGCCCACTGTGGCCCGTTACGCTCCAGAGGTAGATTGTGCCCGGCTCGAGTAGCGCCCTCAACGAATCGGCCGCGGCCCACCGCGGGCCGGTGATCGTGTCCGCCTCGAAGATCCTCGATAGATCCGGGGTGAAGACCTCGAGGGTGTAATAGTCGTCTTCACGTATCGACCGCCACGTGAATACGGATGGAGACTCATCCAGCTCGCCGGACGGTTCGAGGAGCGTTATTTCGTACTCCGTCGTACCGCCCCTCATCGGTCCCGGTCCCCTCGATGGCTCGAACCGCGGCATGTTCCGCTCGATGTGAACGAAGATCAACAGCACGGCGGCAGCCGCTGCAAGAGGCGCGAGCCACCCGAATCGCCGCGAGGGCCGCAGGGTGCGGGTATCGCGTTCTTCGCGCTCCGCGACCACCGGCAGCACCTTTTCCCTGAACGCCCGCTCGAGATCGAAGCGAACCGAATCCCAGCGCGCCTCTTCCATGAGCCCGGTGTCGGAGTCGATCTCCTCGAACCGCTCGATCCGTTTCACCTCGAGCCTGCAGAGCGGGCATTCGCCCAGGTGAGTCCGGACCTGCATCGCATCCTTCGCCGACAGCCGTCCGTCCAGGTAATCCGCCAGCAGCGCGATATCGGGATGTTCCGTTGTT
>DAOVFR010000081.1 GCA_030672805.1 Candidatus Krumholzibacteriota bacterium | reverse complement strand
GGTGGCCGGATCGAGGGAGTGTCGATCGACACGAGGACCGGATGTTCCGGCATGCTGTTCGTCGCGCTCGAGGGCTCGAGGAGCGACGGCCATGAGTACGCGGCGCGGGCCGTCGAGCATGGGGCGGCGGCGCTCCTGGTTATGCGCGGACGGGAACCTGACCCCGCCGGTTGGAAAAGTTCCGTCCCCGTATTCGCCGTTCCCGATACGCTTACAGCGCTGCAGGATCTTGCCTCCGCGTACCGGGACAGGATCGACCCCCGCGTCGTTGCCGTCACCGGCAGCACGGGTAAAACGGGCACAAAGGATTTCATCGCACGAATCCTTTCCACCGCGTTCATGGTCCACGCGACACCCGGAAATATGAACAACCATATCGGATTGCCCCTCACCCTGCTTGGAATGGAGGGGACGGAGGAATTGCTCGTCACGGAGATGGGTGCAAATCACCGCGGCGAGATCAAGCGTCTAAGCGGCATTGCGCGCCCCGGGGTGGGGATCGTCACGAACATCGGCCCGGTGCACCTCGAGTTTTTCGGATCCCTGAAAGGGGTGGCAGCCGCGAAATCGGAGCTTCTGGCTGCGCTTCCCGCGGACGGGACGGCCGTTCTTCCCGCCGATGACGAGTTCTTCGAATTCCTCAAAGGGAAGACGAAGGCGCCGGTTATATCGTTCGGTTACTGCCAGGAGGCGGACTTGAGGATAGAGGACGTCGAGTTGCTTGACGGTCCGGGATACCGCTTCCGCCTTGGCGGACACGAGATGGAGATACCCCGGTACGGAAGGCACAATATCCGGAACGCGGCCGCCGCCGCAGCCGCCGCGTCGGTTTGCGGCGTCAGGCCGGAACAAATCGCGGCAGCGGTGGCCGGCACGAAGGCCGCCGACGGACGGGGAGTGGTCTTCGACATCGACGGGATACTCTTCGTCGATGAGTCGTACAATTCGAATCCAGACTCGCTCACCGCCGCCATGGATGCATTCAAGGAGATGCCGGTCAAAGGGAAGCGGTGGCTCGTGCTGGGCGACATGCTCGAGCTGGGGGAGAAGAGCGGCGAACTCCACGGGGAAGCGGGAAGCTGCTGCGGCAAGGCGGGCGTCGACGGCATCGTCACGATGGGCGAGGAAACGGTCGAACTGAACCGTGCAGCGGCTGTCCAGCGGAAGGCGCCGGACATGCTGAGCCATTTCCTCGACCATGAGAAATGCGCCGCCTACCTGAACGACCTTCTCGAGACGGGTGACGCGGTTTTTGTCAAGGGTTCCCGGGGCATGCATATGGAACGGATCATCGAGGCAATCGAAAAACTAAAGGGTACAGAAGCGAGGAGGGTGGACTGATGCTGTACCGTCTGCTCTACCCGTTACGCGAGTATTTTTTCGCCTTCAATGTTTTCAGGTATATCACCTTCCGGGCCGCATACGCGATGGTGACGGCGCTTCTCATCTTGTTCATATTCGGCCCGCTCATGATCAGGTGGCTGAGGCGATTCCAGATCGGGCAGCGCATACGCAAAGAGGTTCCCTCGAACCACTCGAACAAGGAAGGCACGCCGACGATGGGAGGGGTCCTGATCATAGCTGCGGTCGTCATCCCAACGCTCCTCTGGGCGAACCTCGGCAATCCGTATATCCAGGTCGTCCTCGTGGTGACGGTCTGGACGGGACTGATCGGTTTCATCGACGATTATCTCAATGTCGTCAAGAAGCGGGACAAGGGACTCGTCGGGCGGTACAAGCTTCTCGGACAGTTCCTGTTCGGGGCGGCGCTGGGGGTGTTTCTCTACCTGAACCCGCTCGTCCGGGAGAACATTCACATGACGGCCGTTCCGTTCATCAAGGACCTGTACATAAACTGGAATATCGTCTACATACCGATGGTGATGTTCGTCATCACCGGCACATCGAACGCGGTCAATCTCACCGACGGCCTTGACGGTCTCGCGGCGGGCGTGGCCGCCTTCTGTTTCTTCGCATTCGCGGCACTCGCGTACCTGAGCGGACACAAGGGATTCGCCGATTACCTGAACATTCTCTACATGGAAGGGAGCGGCGAGCTGACGGTTTACTGCCTCTCGGTCGTGGGAGCGTTACTCGGGTTTCTCTGGTACAACGCGCACCCGGCGGAGATCTTCATGGGAGATACAGGCTCGCTGGCGATCGGCGGTGCGCTGGGAACGATCGCGGTTCTCCTCAAGATGGAGCTCCTGCTGATCGTGGTCGGCGGGATATTTTTCGCCGAGACCGTTTCCGTGATTCTGCAGGTGGTCTCGTTCCGCCTGACGGGAAAACGGATTTTCAGGATGGCTCCCCTCCATCACCATTTCGAGCTCAAGGGATGGCCGGAGGGAAAGATCGTGATCAGGTTCTGGATTATTGCGGCGCTGCTCGCGCTGCTCAGCATAAGCACACTGAAAATCAGGTGATGTAGTGACGGGTCGTGACATGAGCATGGAGCATTCGTACGAGGGCAGAAAGGTGCTGGTTCTCGGGCTCGCGCGCAGCGGTGCCGCGGCGCTCCGGCTTCTCGCGGAGGTGGGGGCGGACGTGGCCGGAGCCGACGAGAACGTGCACCTCGAGGTTCCCGGTGTCCCCGGGAGGACGGCCGTACACCTCGGGCCCTTCGATTCCGGATTCCTCGACCGGTGTGACGAGGTGATCGTGAGCCCCGGTATCTCCCCGGAACACCCCTTTCTCCAGGAGGCGTCTTCGCGCGGTGTGGCCGTGACGAGCGAGCTCGAGCTCGGGGCCCGTTTCTCGAAAGCGGCAATGATAGCCGTTACCGGCACGAACGGCAAGTCGACGACCGTCTCGATGATAGGCGAGATCCTTGGATTGTCGGGGCGCCCGACGGTTGTGGCGGGCAACGTGGGAGTTCCGTTCTGTTCCGTTGTCCGCAAACTCGGGCGGGACGGGGTCTTCGTTCTCGAGGCGAGCAGCTTCCAGCTCGAGACGATCACTGATTTCCATCCCGCGGTGGCCGGGATCCTGAACATGACACCGGACCATCTCGACCGGTACCCCGACGAGGAAAGTTACTACAGTGCAAAGGTCCGTATCGTGGAGAACTGCCGCCAGGGCGATACATTCTTCTTCAACGCGGAGGATTCGCGGTGTGTTCGCGTGGCCGGGTCCTTCCCCGGTTCGCTCGTTCCCTTCTCGTCTTCCGGGCCGGCCGGCGGTGGGGTATGCCTCGACGCCGGAATACTGTACCGTGAGAGTGGAGGCGTGAGGGAACGCGTCATGGAGCGGGAGGAGCTCGGCGTCGTAGGCCTGCACAATGTCGAGAACGCCCTTGCCGCGATTGCCGCGGTCCAGGGACTGAACATTCCGGCCGAGGTGTGTGGAAAGGCCCTCGCCGGGTTCAGGGGATTGGCCCACCGGATGGAAGAGGTGGCATGCATAGAGGGTGTCACCTACTACAACGATTCCAAGGCGACGAACATCGATGCAACGCTGATGAGCCTCAAGGGGTTGGGCGAGCGGGTCGTGCTGATCGCCGGTGGTCACGACAAGGGAGGCGATTTCTCCAGGCTCGAATCGATTCTGGACCGTGTCAAGGCCGTCGTCACGATCGGCGAGGCCGCACCGTTGATCGAGGACGCGATCGGGGCACGGGTACCCGTCGTGCGCGCGCCGGCTATGCAGGAAGCCGTCGAGCTCGCCTCACGGGCAGCCGGGGCCGGCCAGCTGGTCATCCTGTCTCCCGCATGCGCCAGTTTTGACATGTTCGAAAACTTCGAGCAAAGGGGAGACGTCTTCAGGGATTGTGTACGCAAGCTTGCGGGGTGTTGAGTGGGAGAGAAAAAGAGCGCATACGACGTCGGGCTGTTCTACGTGACACTTTTCCTCGTTGCGCTCGGTCTCATCATGGTCACGTCGGCGAGCCAGATCCTCGCCCACCTGCGTGACGAGCCGTTCTTCTACCTGAGGAACCAGGCTGTCCGTGTGGCCCTGGGACTGTGCGTGATGTTCGTTTGCATGAATATTCCCTTCACGATATACCGTAGGTTCTCCGGCGTGATACTCCTGGCGGCGTTCATGCTGCTGGGCCTGATCTTTCTGTGGGGGATAGAGGTGCGGGGTGGTACCCGATGGCTCCACGTTTCCTTCCTGAACGTTGTCCTCCAACCAGTCGAGGTGGCGAAGCTCGCCCTTGTCATGTTTCTCGCGGCACGGATCGCGGATATGAAAGGGCGGATCAGAACGTTCAAAGGCGAATTTTTCCCGCTTGCCGCTGTCAGCATTGTGATCGCTCTGATAGTCGCATGGCAGCCCAACATCAGCAACGCCGTGCTGATCATCCTGCTTTCGATTACACTTCTCTTTATAGGAGGCTGCAGGCTTCGCCACCTCGGTCCCACCTTTGCCGGTCTCGTAGCGGCGTCCGTACCGCTGCTGATGAGCATGTCCCACGTCCAGGGCAGGTTCAGCGCGTTCTGGAACAGGGGTGGGGACCTGCAGGGGTTGAACTGGCACACCGAGCAGTCGCTCATCGCGCTCGGGTCCGGATTCATCTTCGGGTGCGGTCCGGGAAGGGGACATCAGAAATTTCACTTTCTTCCAGACGCTCATACAGATTTTATCTACTCGATCATCGGCGAGGAGTTCGGCGTTATCGGCACGATATGTGTGCTGGTTTTATTTGTCTTTATCTTCAGTAGGGTGGTGCGGATCGCACGGCGTTCGCCGGACTCTTTCGGGTATCTCCTCGCCATGGGGCTCGGGCTGTCCATTTTCATGACTGCAATCATCAATATCGCAATGACACTCGGACTGGTGCCGACGGCAGGGCTGCCGCTTCCGTTCATCAGCTTCGGCGGATCATCGATGGTAACCTGCCTGGCATCGATGGGAATCCTGCTCAATATCTCCAAGGGGGGAAGGGACCGGAGCCGGTCGTCCGTCAGGACCGGTGCGTGGGGGGCATCCCGGAAGGTGTACGCGAGTCGCGTGCACCTAACGACAAAGAGGAAGAGCGCCTGATGGGTATGAAGGTCATATTCGCCGGAGGAGGAACAGGGGGGCACGTATATCCGGCGCTGTCGGTAGCCGATGTTCTCTCGTCGCGCGTACGCGGTTTCAGGGCCCTCTTTGTCGGCACGAGGTCGGGGCTCGAGGCGAAGGTCCTGCCCGGTACGCGGCACGAGATCCGGTTCATATTCTCGCGCGGGGCGCGCGGGCGGGGGATCGCCGGCAAGCTGATAACCATGGCGTGTCTGTCGATCGGTTTCCTGCAGGCCGTGAGGATCCTCATGCAGTTCAGGCCCGACATCGTATTCGGTTCGGGCGGTTATGCGAGCGCCGCGGTCGTGATGGCCGCCTCTATGCTCCGGTACAGAATAGTCCTGCAGGAACAGAACTCGATACCGGGTTTGACAAACAGGCTTCTCGCGTCGAAGGCACGGCGGATATACCTCGGGTTCGAAAAGGCGAAAGGATACTTCGAGAACCATCAAGGGGCCATGGTGACCGGCAACCCGCTGCGTCCGATGATCCTCGACGCGGGGAAAACAGGATCGAGGGCCGAATTCGGCCTGGACGACGCACGGCCCGTGCTGCTCGTCTTCGGGGGGAGCCAGGGCGCGATGTCATTGAACCGGGCCGCGGTCGAGTATTTCCACCACAACGAGGGGGTGCAGGGGATCATTCAGACGGGAGAGAGGCATTTCGAATGGGTGCGGGAGCAGATCGAGCCCGCGGGGCGCCGGGTGTACGTGAGCCCGTACATCACGCATATACACAGGGCATACAAAGCGGCGGACGTCGCACTGGCCAGGGCCGGGGCACTGAGTGTTTCGGAACTGGCGGCGGTCGGCCTGCCCGCGATTCTTGTCCCCTATCCCCACGCGGCGGATAATCACCAGGTCAGCAACGCGGAGATCCTGGTAAAAGCAGGGGGGGCGGTCATGCTTTTCGATTCGGAACTAAGCGGCGTATCGCTCGCCGAGACCCTCCAGGGTCTGTTCGGCGAGCCGGAACGTCTCGAGTGCATGAGGCAGTCGCTTCTCGGGTCGGGCAGAAGTGACGCGGCGCGCGTGATCGCGGATGACATGCTGCGTCTTGTCGAAGAATCAACGAACGATGAAGGGAGCAAGAAGGCGCCGTCCGGCGGCGGATCGTCATCGGACGGGTCGTGTTGAACAGTGAGATGCTCGGAAGGAAAAAACACATACATTTCATCGGAATCGGCGGGATCGGGATGAGCGGGATCGCAGAGGTCCTCATCAACCAGGGTTTCGACGTGAGCGGTTCTGACATAGAGCGCAGCCGTATCACGGAACGTCTTTCCTCGCTCGGTGCGACGATCCATTACGGCCACTCGGAAAAACATGTAGCGGGCACTGACGTCGTGGTCTTTTCCTCGGCGATCGACCGGTTAAACCCGGAACTGGTCTACGCGAAGGAGCACAGGCTGCCCGTCATTCCAAGATCGGACATGCTTGGAGAGCTGATGAGGTTGAAGACGGGGATAGCGGTGGCCGGCGCACACGGCAAGACAAGCACAACGTCGCTTGCGGCGGCCGTGCTCGAAGCGGCCGGGCTCGATCCCACCGTTGTAGTGGGCGGACAGGTAAAGAGCCTGAAGGCGAACGTACGGCTCGGTCAGGGCAGATTCCTCGTCGCGGAGGCCGATGAGAGTGACGGCAACTTCGTAAGGCTCTCCCCTTTCTACGCGATCATAACAAATATCGACGAGGAACATCTCGATTTTTACGGCGGGCTGAAAGGCATATACGACGCTTTTGTGAGTTTCGCGAAGGGAGTGCCGTTCGATGGCGCGGTCATCTGCTGTATCGACGATCCCCGGATTCGCACGATCGTTCCGCGGATAGACAGGCGGATCGTGACCTACGGGTTCGATGAGGGGGCAGACGTGCAGGGGACGGTCACCGAAGCGGGCCAGATGGGAACCTCGTTCACGGTGAAGAGGGGCGGCGTGGTGAGAGAAACCCTATTTCTGAACATGCCGGGCAGGCACAACGTGCTGAATGCGCTGGGCGTCGTCGCGCTTGCCGGCGAACTCGGCATCGATACGAGGCATGTGAAGAAGGCTCTGCACGATTTCGAGGGCATCTCCCGCAGGTTCGAGATCAAGGGAGAGGCCGGCGGCGTCCTGTTCGTCGATGATTACGGGCACCATCCGACCGAGGTGCAGGCGACGATCCAGGCTGCACGCGAAAGTTACGTCAAGAGACTCGTCGTTGTGTTCCAGCCACACCGGTACACGAGGACGAGGGATCTGGGCGAGCGGTTCAGGGACTGCTTCGACGGCGCCGACGAGGTGTTCATCACCGGAATCTATCCTGCGGGCGAGAGCCCCATTCCCGGTATCAGCGGAGAGATTGTCTACCGCGCGGCACGGCGGGGCGGTGCGGGCAGGATCAGTTACATGAAGGACCGTGAAGATCTGAAAAGTGCGGTGAGGTCGTGCGTCAGGGAGGGCGACCTCGTGTTGACGCTGGGGGCCGGCGATATCTGGAAACTGGGAGAAGAATTACTGGAAGAGAGGCGGTCTGCAGGGGCATGAGAGCGGCGGCGAAAAGAAAAAAGAATGTAATGAAAAAGCGCGGGAAAGAAAAACGTGCAGCGGTGCGCATCATCCCCGTGGCCGCCGCGGCGACGATCGGATTGTTGATCTATGTTTTCCTCGGGACCGATTGCTTCAGACTGCTGGAGGTCAGGTATTTCGGGTGCAGGGATGTCCCGATCGATTCGCTGCTCACGGTCACGGACGGGTTCATCGGCCGTAACATTGTCACACTGCCCCTCTCCACGATACAGGCCGGGTTCATGCGGTTCCCCGGGATCAAGAGGGTCACATTCAAGCGAAGGCTGTTCCACCGGCTCGACTGTTATATCAAGGGGCGCGAGCCTGTGGCGATACTTGCCTCTGTCAGGGGTATGCACGAGATCGACGACGAGGGTGTGATCCTGTCAGGGGGCGGGTGCAGTGAGGTTGATCTTCCAGTTATCACCGGCGTTGCAATGAAGGAATACGGGACGGGGAAGGAAAAGGACAGGATCGACAGAGCCCTTACCGTACTCGGGTTGTTGAAAGCGTTCGATTTTTCACCGGCGGAACAGCTGTCGGAGATCCATCTCGACGGTGACGAGGTCATGCTGGTGTTGTTGGGGACCGGTGCGATCGTCCGCCTGGGGAGTGGCGAGTTTCCCGAAAGAATCCGCAAGCTGAGAGCCGTCTATGGAACGCTTGTCGAGGACGGGTCGTTCCCACAGCTGATCGACCTTCGGTTCGACCGGCAGGTTGTAGTCCGCTGACGAAGGCTTGAAGAGGAGGTGACGGTACGTCGTATGTATTCCGAATTCGTAGTCAGCATCGATGTGGGCACCACGAAGATATCAATGCTTATCGGGGAGATGGGTGAGACCGGATCGGTCCGGATCATCGGTGTCGGCACGGTCCCGTCCGAGGGAGTCAAGAAGGGGCTCGTGTGCAACATCGAGCAGGTAACGGACCGGATACGTGTGGCACGCGCCGAGGCGGAGAAGATGGCCGGCGTCGTGGTGCACGGCGTATGCACCGGTGTCTCCGGCTCGCATATCAGGAGCTTCAACAGCAGGGGTGTGATCGCAATCCCGACGAGCAGGCGGGAGGTGGCAGGGCGGGATATCGAACGTGTCATCGAAGCTGCGGGGGGCATCACGCTGCCCGTCGACAGGGAGATCCTGCACACGATTCCCCAGGATTTCGTCGTCGACGGGCAGGCCGACATCAGGGACCCGATCGGAATGTCGGGGATGCGTCTCGAGGCGGAGGTGCACATCGTGACGGGGCAGAGCATGCCGACAGAGAATTTCATGAAGGTATTCAAGAAGGCCGGTCTCCAGGTGATCGATCTTGTATTCGAACCGCTGGCAACCGCACGGGCCGTGCTGACCGATGAAGAGAGGGAATCGGGCTGCCTGCTGATCGACATGGGCGGGGGAGTTACGAGTTATGTTTTGTATTACGGCGGCTGCCCGCGCTGCAGCGGCGTCGTCGCCGCGGGTGGTACAAACGTGACGAACGATCTCGCCATCGGGTTGAGAGTGCCAGACTCGGTTGCCGAGGACGTGAAGAGGCGTAACGGTGTGGCGCTGGCCTCCCTCGCTGGAGAGCAGGATACGATCGAGGTGCCGCCGTTCGGCGGGAGAGCCCAGGTCGAGATCCGTTCACAGATCGTGGCGGCGATCATCGAGCCGAGATGCGAGGAGATGTTCACGATGGTGAAGCGATCTGTTGCCGCGAACCCCTATTTCAACGTGCTTGGCGGCGGGGTTGTCATTACGGGCGGCGGGGCGATGATCAGGGGAATGGAGGGAGTAGCCGAGCAGGTATTC
>DAOVFR010000166.1 GCA_030672805.1 Candidatus Krumholzibacteriota bacterium | reverse complement strand
ACGCCGTCGACACGAATGACCATGTTGGTGATTTTCTGCCTGAGTATGCCGATGCCCTCGGGGTCGACCCCGGCTCTATTCAGCAGGTCGTGGATCACACGATCTGAGCGGGATGAAATTACACGCAGCGGATATCGCATCGTTTGAGATTTGTCCAGAGTTTCATGCAGGGATATTATCCGTTATCAGGATTTTCGGGCTCATTCCGTGCCGGTCGATTCCGGCGAGTCGGTGTCTCCGGATCGGCGGCGCCTTCCGGGAAGGCTTCGCCGGTGTCCGTTTCCTGATCCTTTTCGGCGGCAGCCGAAGTTTCCGGCTGGCCGGGGGACTCGTTGCCAACGGCCTTTTCCCTTTCCTGTTCCTTCGAATTTTTATCAAGCGGCTGCAGTTTTCCCCCGTTAAGCAGGATCTTGATGTCCTCCGCATCGAGTGACTCCCGCTCGAGGAGGGCCTCTGCCACTATATGAAGCTGGTCCATGCGCTCGGTCAGTATCGTTTTGGCCTGTTCGTAGCACTTGTCGATAATATTCCGGATCTCTCTGTCGATCTCACGGGTCGTCTGCTCGCTGTATTCCTTCTTCATGGCGATTTCACGTCCGAGGAATATCTGCTCATCGTGGTCGCCGTACGAAATCGGGCCTAGAGTTTTGCTCATGCCCCACTGGGTGACCATATTGCGCGCGAGCTTCGTGGCGTTCTTTATATCGTTCTGTGCGCCGCTGCCGATACGTTCGAGCACCATCTCCTCGGCGACCCTTCCACCCATCGAGAGGGTTATCGTGTCAATGCACCAGTCGCGAGATACCTCGAAACGGTCGTCGGTCGGCAGGAAAGCAGTGAGTCCCGCGGCCCTCCCTCTCGGGATGATAGTCACCTTGTGCAGTGGATCGGCATTATCAAGGTATGACCCCACGACGGCATGGCCGGTCTCGTGGTACGCCGTCATCCGGCGCGTGTCCTCCTTCATCACCCTGCTCTTGCGTTCCGGACCGAGAAGCACCTTGTCCTTTGCTGCGTCGAAGTCTTCCATGTAAACCTTCGACTTGTCATAGCGCGCGGCGAACAGAGCCGCCTCGTTGACCATGTTGGCAATGTCGGCTCCCGACATCCCCGGTGTCCCCCGTGCCAGGACCTCGAGATCGACATCCTCGTCCAGTGGAATTTTTCTTGTATGAACCTTGAGTATTCCGTGCCTGCCTTTCATGTCGGGCATGTCGACGATTACCCTCCGGTCGAACCGTCCCGGCCTGAGCAGTGCGGGATCGAGCACGTCGGGCCTGTTCGTCGCGGCGATCAGGATGACCCCTTCGTTCGTCTCGAATCCGTCCATCTCCACGAGCAGCTGGTTCAGCGTCTGTTCCCTCTCGTCGTGTCCCCCGCCGAGACCGGCGCCCCTGTGGCGGCCGACCGCATCAAGCTCATCGATGAAGAGCATGCAGGGAGCGTGTTTTTTTCCCTTCTCGAACAGGTCCCGGACGCGGCTCGCGCCTACGCCGACGAACATCTCGACAAAATCGGAGCCGCTCATACTGAAGAAGGGAACACTGGCCTCGCCGGCGACCGCGCGTGCGAGCAGCGTCTTTCCCGTCCCCGGGGGGCCGAGGAGGATAACGCCCTTCGGGATCCGCCCGCCGAGCTTCTGGAACCGCTTCGGGTCCTTCAGGAACTCGATGATCTCCTGCAGCTCCTCCTTTGCCTCGTCCGCGCCGGCAACGTCGTCGAACGTGACCCTCGGCGTGTTGCCGCCCATCATCTTCGCCTTGCTTTTCCCGAATGAAAACGCCTTGTTACCTCCCGCCTGCATCTGGCGCATCAGTATAAGCCAGAGCACGAGGAGCGCGACGAGCGGAAGCGCGGTCGCGAGCGCCTTCACCCAGAGGCTGCTGCCGGGATATTCCGCCTCGATCTTTGCGTTGGGGTTCTTTTCCCAGATCTTCTGCGGAAGGTCCTTGTCCTCGGCCGGGATGATCACCTTGAAGTTGGTGACGACCGTGCCTTCGCCCGCCGTCGGGATGACGATTGGACTGATGAACTTGCCCCGGACCTCGAGACCCTTGATCTTGATGCTTCCGACGTTACCGTTATTGATCTCGCTGACGAACTGGGTGTACGTGATCGTCCACTCACGTTCCTTGTTGGCGTTGAACAGGAGAAACGCGAGGAAGAAGAGGACGAGAACCATGATCCAGAGTGCCATTGACCTGGAAGGACGCACCGGTCCCGGTTTGATTCCCGGGGGCGTCCATTTACCCGGTGGTGGTTTCCCGTTTCCCCTTTTCATGTTTCCGTCGTCTGTCATTTTCATACATCCCGGTTTGAATCTTTCTGAAGATAATTAAAAAACCTGTTCTTGTCCATGAGGAATCAGTGAGTCCGCGTATCGGTTGCGCCGTCTGCGAAGCAGTCCCCGTGATGCCACTATATGTATACTCCCGAACCGGCTTCGGAACATACCCGGAGTTGTCATTTCAGGGGGATCGCATCCGGGCCGGCAGATACCGCCTGCCGCTCCAGGTTCCGCGAGAGCTTGCAAATGTACGGTAAGTTCCTGAACTGCTCCCTGTAATCGAGTCCATACCCGACGACGAATACGTCCGGAATGGTGAAACCGGTATAGTGCACCGTGACATCGATTTCCCTCGCCGACGGCTTGTCGAGCAACGTGCATATCTTCACTGACCTGACATTTCTGTTATCCAGGGTGCGTATCAGTCTGGACAGGGTGTGTCCCGTGTCCACGATCTCATCGATGATGATAACGTCGCGGTCCCTGGGGTCTATTTTGAGATTGTCCGATATCTCGACGATGCTACTCCGGTTGGAACCGTCGCGATAGCTCGACAATGTGATAAAATCGATCTCGTGAGGGATGGACAGGCGGCGGACCAGGTCCGCGAGGAACACGAACGCCCCCTTGAGAAGCGTGATCAGGAGAGGATTCTTTCCTCTATATTCACGGGAAATCTGCCGGGCCAGCTCTTCGATCCTCGCTTCGATCTGTTCTGCGGTTACCAGGATCTCGCAGCCATCCATCATTCGACCTCACTCGTGAAGATATGACCGGCAATTATTGTATCACAAGTGACGGGGGAATCTCATACATTTTCGTCCGTTTTTTCACATTTCGCCAGGAGAATGTGCAGCGTGCCGCGCGATAGGCGTCCGATCCTGGTCCGCTCCGCCGTGGCGACTCCCGGGACCCAGAAGATCCCTTCACGATCGGCGAAGACGGGTATCAGGTCCCTCTCGCTGAGAGGCACCTTTCGGTCGATAAAAAGGTCGCTCAGCTTTTTCCGCCCTCTGAGCCCGAACGGGATCATCCGGTCACCCGGTCTCCGGCTCCTCACCGTGATTGGAAAGGTCACCGAACCGATGAATGCCTCGTGATCGCTCGATGAGAAATTCCGCCTTCCGGGTTGGACCGGCTTGATCTGCACGGTAAATCCCCACCGGTCGAGCCGGAACCGTCCCTGCCCCGGCAGGATTATTTTTTCCCCCGGCTGGCTTGTCCGGTCCGTCCCGGGCGCGGGCATGAAACGTATTCTCCCCTGTTCCTTCAAAAGGACGGCTCCGTGGGGGAATTCGACACGGCTTCCCGAACGGCCGGACCGGATCAGGTGTTTCGCCGAGTCGTAGTGCGTCTTGTCCACGTCCTGGACGATGCCGAACCTGTCGCGGAGCACCGAGTCGATCAGCAGATAAAGCCGATGATCCGGGAGTGGTGCGATTTCCCGCAGGGACAGCGACAGGGCGCCCCTGCAGTCCCGTTCGGGGATCGTAATATCGAGAGCCCTTTCGAACGATTCCCATCCTTCGGCCAGGTTGTCCCTGAGCCGGAGTATCGAGTTGTCGATTGCCGGATTGAAATGCCTCTTCAGGTAAGGGATCAGCCGGTTCCTGATCCTGTTCCTGAGGAGCCGGTTGTTTCTGTTGCTTTCGTCGATCGCGTACCTGAGCCCGTGTTCCCTCAGCATCATTTTCAGCTCCTCGCGCGAACACGAAAGAAGGGGGCGTATAAAAACGCCTCGTTTCACCGGCATCCCGGTGAGCCCGCGCCAGCCGGAACCGCGTATGATGTGGTGGAGCACCGTTTCAACCTGGTCGTCCCTCGTGTGACCCAGTGCGACCGCATCGGCTTTCCATCGCACCGCCGCATTTTCGAGGAACCGGTACCTGAGGATCCTCGCCGTCTCTTCCAGGCCCTTCTTCCGGCGCCGCGACTCGGATGGGACATTCCCCGCTCCGAGGATGAGCGGAACGCCGAGACGCGCGGCCAGGCGTTCCACGAGCACCCTTTCCCGGCTGGAGGCCGCGCGGATCCCGTGGTCGTAATATGCAGCGGCGAGGGACATTTCGAGCTTTACCGCCAACTCGTGCAGTATGGCGAGAAGGGCCATCGAATCGGGTCCGCCCGAAACGGCCGCCATGATACGCATCCGCGGCCGGATGAGTCCATGTTCATCGATGAACGCCCTCGCTTTCTTGATGCATTTCATTGGAATACCGACCGGGTAAGGGTGTGGCGCGGCCGTCCGAAAATGGTGGCGGTGCAGGGATTCGAACCCCGGACACGCGGATTATGATTCCGCTGCTCTAACCAACTGAGCTACACCGCCACTGATAGATGAGTTTATTGGAAAAAACATCCGTGTCAAGTGAAAAGGATATATCGGTAATGAATGACGGGAGTTATGAAGCCGCGGTTTTGCTGGAACTCCATGAATACCCTTGCCCGGGGCACTGCTATTCTGTTATAGATACGTGGGCAGCGAATGCAGGATAAAGGTATGAATATCTACATGGAAGCTGATGCCAAGCCGTCCGTGCTTTCCGGCAGGAAGATCGTGGTCGCCGGCTACGGCAATCAGGGGCGCCCCCAGGCGCTGAACCTTCGTGACAGCGGTTTCGACGTGGAAGTGGCCGGCAGGAGTGGGGGAGGGGGACGTATCACGGCCGGGCGTGACGGGTTCAGAACGTTCGATCTCGGGGAGGGCGCCGGAAGGGCCGATGTTCTTCTCTATCTCCTGCCCGATGAAGTGCAGGGCCGTGTGTTCGCCGAAGAGATCGGGGACAACCTGAAACCGGGGGCGACCCTGTGCTTTGCTCACGGTTTCGCCGTGACGTTCGGTCAGATCGATACCGGTGGGTGCGACTGCGTCCTCGTGGCGCCGAAGGGCCAGGGAGGGGAGGTGCGGAGGTCGTACGAGTGCGGGTCGGGCGTGCCCTGCCTCATCGCGGTCGAGCACGACAGGTCGGGTGAGGCCCTTGCAAGGGCCCTCGCGATCGCGTGGGGATTGGGGTGCCTGAGGGTGGGCGGTTTTCCGACGAGCTTTCGCGAGGAAGCGGTGAGTGATCTCTTTGGCGAGCAGGTGGTTTTGTGTGGTGGGGTTCCCGCGCTGATCAAGCGCGCCTTCGACGTGCTGGTCAGGAAGGGTTTCAGCCCGGAGATTGCGTATTTCGAGTGTTTTCACGAGCTCAGGATCATCGTCGACCTGTTCGAGCGCTACGGGTTTTCCGGCATGAGGGACATGATCAGTGGAACGGCCGCGTACGGAAGTCTTGCATTTGGAGAACGGCTGATCGGTGAAAAGGAGCAGCGGGCGATGGAAGAGCTTTTCGAAAGGATATCGAGCGGTGAATTCGCCAGGGACTGGCTTGCCGAGGCGGGAGCCGGCGGAAGTAAGCTGGACATGTTGCGCGAGACCGAACGGGAACTCGAGATCGAGAAGGTCGGGAAGCGTGTACGCAAACTGTTTCCCTGCCAGGAGAGATAACGGACCGTTAAACGGGAGCATGCATATGATAAGGATTCGACCTGTCAGGCTGATGCTCGCCGCCGCGGTGCTGTCGGCGGCGGTGCTCGGCTGTGGCGGTAAGGGCGAGCAGGAAGGCGCAAAGCAGGCTGATGACGAGAAGTTCCGTGTGCCCGATTCCCTCATTGCTCCGAAGGATGGGTTCGAGCTTACGCGGGACGAGTATCACCCGGACAGGGGCGGCGTCATGGCGAACGAAGAGCTGGAGCTGCATTAC
>DAOVFR010000163.1 GCA_030672805.1 Candidatus Krumholzibacteriota bacterium | reverse complement strand
TGGCGGCGGCCGCCTCGGTACCTTCCTCGTTGACCTCGACGAACGTCTTGTGGATCACATCGTCGATAAAGATATTCCACGTTTTGATATCGGCCATCCGGGAGAAATCGGCCTTTTCCGGTGAGAAGGCCGTGCCCATGCCCAGCTTCTTCAGCACATGCTTGAGGCTCGTCTTGAACTCGACCTTGAATCGCGGGATCTCGATCAGTCCCTCACGCTCGCGGAACCGCCCTATCCAGTCGGCCCAGTTGACGGACGTGAGGTTTTCATGGAACAGCTCGAGCGACATCTCCCCGGCGGGGAGGAATATGTACATACTCGCCCTGCCTTCCCCGTAGGGAAGCGATACTGCCTGAAAGCGCTCGTTTTCGAGGTAGCGGTACTTTCCCCGCTGGACCATCATCGGGATCTTCTTCCGGTCTCCCTCGAGGAGATGGAAGTGCTTTTTATGCGTCTGGTCCCGGTCGAACTCGCGTTCCCATCGGCCCTTGAAGTAGATCGCGTTGACGAGTATGCTTATGACGTCTATTTCCACGTCGTCGACGATACCGTCTATCTTTCCCCTCGTTTTTTCGTCAACCCACGCGTTGATCCGCGGTCCGCTGATCCCCTCGAAGATCTCGGCGTCGAAATACGTTTCGTTGACCTTGATGAATTCATCGAGGAACTTCAGACCCTTCTTGAGCCAGATCGAGTTGGCGATGGCGAGCTCCACGTCGGGTGCCATGCCGTGGAGGTCCTTCATGAGGGCCGCGCTCGCTTCATTGATCGCGTTGCGTTCGAGATGATCCATGTTCAGGGTTTTCGCCATGGCGGTTTCGGTAGACCCAGCCGCCCCGTTGTACGTCATGGCGAGGGCGAAGGCGATGCTCGCGGGCGAGATGAAGATGTTCTCGCCGAGGTAATCATCGAGGACCTGCCGGTACAGGTCGAATCCGAAAGCGGTGTACGACCCGGCGAGCCGGCTGCGGTCGTGCGAATCCGACCCGGTAGTTTCCGCATGCCGATCACAGGCAGGGCTGCCGGCCCATGACGGCACGGGCTGGCCCGGCGTCAACAACACGGTGACAAGAACCGAAACTGTGCCGATGAGATTCATTCGCTTCATGATAAGCCTCCGTTATCGCAAGCAGTGAACTGTTGCGTCCCGGTATTTGTACAACCGGCCGTCCAGCGTGATTCCCGCTATTTTTTTCCGGGCCCGTGCGGCGTGCGGCCGGAAGACCGGGGATACACTTCCCCTGTCAGGCCGCCGGGGGGCGGTTCCATTTCAGGTCCCATTTTTCGATAATGGTCCGTTTGTATTGTATGATATACTTCCGTACGGTTACATACCTGATTATCGACCGGGCAAGGACTTCGAGGCGACAGGGGGGTATCGATATGGAGGCGGCTCGATGAGATGGATCCCCGGGATACTGCTGGCCGTTTGCGTGATGCTTTTCGTTCCGGCGCCGTCCAGCGGAGAGATAGGCTGGGCCGGACAGGTCTGGCCGGTCCACGGATCTTCACATGACGAGGACTTGTGGCTGGACGTGTACCTGGAGATCTGGAAGGAGGGCGTCACCGATCTGGTGGGGCGGGGAAGCGGCATATCCGCAACGCTGTACCACGGTCCTGACGGAGGACCCTACGATCATGTATTAATGACTTACCATGCCGATGCCGGCAACAACGATACGTATGTTGCCATGATACCCAGGGAAGACCTGTACGACGAGCTCGCGATACGGTTCTACTGCGAGGTGTACGATTCCTCCGATGCCAGCACGTACAACGGAGCGCGAGACCAGAACGCCAACGACCCGCCGTTCCTGGTCGATATCACTCATGATCTCGACCGGGAGGTAACGGTCACGTTCTTCCTGTGCATGCCGCCGGAAGGCCACCCCGATTACGATCCCGACCCCAGGGCGATCTGTATCACGGGGGAGCACGAGGAGCTCACCGTATGGGGCGAGGGCATCGAGACGTGGCGCCCGTGCGAAGCGTACAGTCCACGGTACTACGAGGTGAGCGTCGTGTTCGATACGGGAAGCGACCGGTACGTCGAGTACAGCTACAGGAAGGATTCCTGCACGGTGATCGAGACCGTTGCTCCCCACGCTCTTTTCATCGATGATTCGGGACCGGAATATATCGTGACGAGGATCGACCACTGGAACGACTACGTGGGCGACGACTGCCTTCCCTGCTGGACACAGGGTGTCAGGCATACAACATGGAGCGGCATCAAGGCGATGTACCGGTAGCCCCTGCCCGGGGCGGGGCGTATCACGACCGTGCCGGGGCCATCCGCTACGACAGTTTACCGGGCTGAAGCCTTCCGGCGTTCATTTCAATAACTCCTAATCCCGCGTACGGCTGCTGAATTCCATTTGACTTTCCCGCTCCGGTGTATTACGAATTTAATATTGGTAACACTCGTTGAGGCTTTGATGCCGGGCCTGCAGATAGCCCTTCTGGTATGATGAAAACGACGAGAGAATATTTTAATTCCTACGCCGACCGCTGGGACGAGGTAAACAGGTACGATGAGCCCCCGGAGGAGTTCAGGAAACTTGTTGACCTTGCCGGCGCCGGCCTCGGCAGTTGCATTGTAGACCTTGGATGCGGCACCGGGGTTTTTATCCCCTTTCTACTGGATGCGGTGGGCGGCACAGGCACGATATACGCGGTTGACATTGCCGAGAAAATGCTTGCAAGACTAAAGAGCAGGTACGATTTCAAAAATGTCATTCCCATCGCCGCGCAGGCAGGCGACATGGAAGGCGTGGGAGGCAAGGTCGACGCGATTATCTGTTTCAGCTCCTTTCCACATTTCGACGACAAGGCAGCGGTAATAAAGAAGGTGGCTCGCATCCTGAGATCCGGCGGCAGGTTTCTGATTGCCCATTTTTCCACACGCGAGGAAATAAATGAATTTCACTCCAGGCAGGATTATCCCGTCTGCAATCACTATCTACCGGATTTGGGGGAGATGAAAGCGCTGCTGGAAGGCCGGGGCCTTTCAATAATTCATTACAGGAACAAGGACGGCAGGTACGAGCTGCTGTCGAGTAAAAGGGAATGATCCTTACAAAAGCCCGGAATGTCCGGGCGGCGGGTATCTATTCATGAAGGCGCCAGACGGAATTGCCCATGCCTATTCTGCCTATACCAGGAAGAAGACCCTTCTGTTCCTCTTTTTCCTGGTCTTGCTCGCTGCGGCTGCGCTGCTCGCGTTATGTGTCGGTTCCTACAGGCTCATGCCCATGCAGATCATAGATACCCTGCTGGGCCGGAGTGGGGAAGCCGCGAGTATCGTGGTCTGGAACATCAGGGCCCCGCGGATCGTAGCAGCGGTAATCGCCGGATGGGGGCTGGCGCTCGCCGGCGTGGTCATTCAGTGCATCCTCAATAATCCGTTAGGTTCGCCGTTCACGCTCGGTATCTCGCATGGGGCCGCCTTTGGCGCGGCTTTCGCCATCGTTGTCCTGGGAGAGGGCGCCGTGCGCGGTAGCGGCGATAATGCCGGCGTGATCGAGAACATAGCCGTAAACGGTATTTATTCCGTTACTCTTTTTGCTTTCCTCGGGGCGGTCCTGGCGACCGTCGTGATAATCATCCTTGCGCGAATCAGGAAGATGGCCCCGGAATCGATCATTCTTTCCGGGGTTGCCCTTTCATCCCTTTTTGTTTCGGGAACGATCCTGATCCAGTACTTTGCCGAAGATGTGGAGTTGGCTTCCATTGTCTTCTGGACCTTCGGGGATGTCGGGAGGGCATCGTGGGGTGAGATTCTGCTCATGGCAGCGGTGACCGTCCCTGCGACGGCATGGTTCTTCATGCACCGGTGGAGCTTCAATGCTCTTTCCGCGGGCGAGGATGCAGCTAGAAGTCTAGGCGTAAACGTGGAAAGAATCAGGATATGGGGAATGCTCGGGGCGGCTTTCCTGTCGGCCATGATCGTTTCTTTTCTCGGCGTGATAGGGTTCCTGGGGCTCGTTGCTCCCCACATGGCAAGACGCATCGTGGGGGAAGATCACCGTTTCCTCGTTCCCAATGCCTGTATCCTGGGCGGGCTGCTTCTCCTGGCGTCGGATACGATCGGCAGGACGATACTCGAGTCCGGCGCACTGCCCGTCGGGGTTATAACCTCCTTCATGGGCGCCCCCCTTTTTCTTTATCTGCTTGTGAGGGGGACGCGGAGATGATCCTGTCCGTCGAAGGAATTACGTTTGGTTACAGAAGCGCGTCGGTCCTCGGCGGCGTCAGCTTCAGCATGGAAAGGGGAACTGTTTCCGCGATCCTGGGCGTTAACGGCGCGGGCAAGTCGACGCTGCTCAAATGTATAAACAGGATCCTGCGGCCGGCGAAGGGTGTTGTTCTTCTTGATGAAACGGACCTTCATAAAATGACGCAGACGGAGATCGCCAGGCATATCGGGTACGTTCCACAGAAATACGCGGACAACCGGCTGACGGTTTTCGATGCCGTCCTGCTGGGCAGGAAACCATATATTAAATGGGCCGCGACAAAGCGGGACATCGAAATTGCCGAAAATGCCATAAGGGCAATGAAACTGGAGAAATTCGTTCTGCGCCCCGTAAGCGAATTGAGCGGCGGCGAGATGCAGAAGGTGATCATCGCCCGGGCGCTCGCGCAGGAACCGGATATTCTCCTGCTGGACGAACCGACGAGCAATCTCGACCTGAAGAACCAGGTCGATGTTATGAATTTGATAACCGGAGTGGCGAGGGAAAAAAAGGTTGCGGTCGTGATATCCATTCACGATTTGAACCTGGCGCTGAGATTCGCAGGTGTTTTCCTGCTGCTGAAAAACGGCGTGATTCGCGAATGCGGCGGAAAGGAATCGATAACCACCCGGATTATTCGGGAGGTATACGATGTAGACGTTGTTCTCGGCGAAGTCGGAGGGTATCCCGTGGCCATTCCCGTCGGACCATGAGATGTATCAGGGGAAGGACTTGAAAATGAAAGCATTGTCACGCAGCCGCGCGGGATGCCTCGTGCTTCTCGTACCTCTTATACTTTTCATCTTTTCAATGTCCTGCAGGAAGGCCGGTCCTGCAATGACCCGGGTAACCGTAACCGACACGGCCGGGCGAACCGTCGAGGTCCCCGTTCCCGTGGAAAGGATAATATGTATCGCACCGGGAACATTGAGACTCATCAGTTACCTGGAAGCAACCGGAAAGCTTGTCGGGGTCGAGAGTTTCGAGAAGAAAAACAGCCGGGGAAGACCGTACCGCCTGGCAAACCCGAAGCTGGCGGATCTTCCCGCCATCGGGCCGGGCGGCCCGGCATCGATCAACGGGGAACCGGACCTGGAAAAAATATTAACTGTCAGGCCCCAGGTCATATTCATATCGTACATGGATAAATCGAAGGCCGAAGCCCTTCAGAAAAAAATCGGGATACCGGTCATCGTGCTCACGCACGGGCGGTTCGCGACGTTCGACAGGCGCGTATATGATTCCCTGCGTATTGCCGGGAAGGTCCTGGACGCGGGTGATCGCGCCGAAAGAGTGATTTCATTCATAGAGAGGGCCCGGAAGGACCTGGAAAACAGGACGCGGGATGTTTCCATCACCGAAAAGCCCGACGTTTATATAGGCGGCATCGGCTTCAAGGGCTCGCATGGAATCGTGAGCACCGATGCCGATTACGTTCCGTTCGATTGGGTCGGGGCAAAAAATCCGGCGAAGAACATATCTTACGGAAGCCATGTTTTCATCGACAGGGAAACGCTCCTGAAATGGAATCCGGACATCATATTCATCGACGGCGGCGGCCTGAAGCCCTTTATCTAATATTATCAAAAAAGGCCGGGGTTCTACAGGGCTTTAAAGGCGGTAAAGAACGGGAAGGTTTATATCCTTGCGCCGTATAACAATTACGTGACAAATATCTCAACGGCCATAGTTGACGCATATTTCATCGGCAAGATCCTGTATCCCAGGCGCTTCGCCGACGTGGACGTTGGCGGGAAAGCCGATGAAATCTACGAGTTCCTTGTCGGGAAGGCCGTGTTCAAGGACATGAAAAAGAACTACGGCGCGTTCAGGAAGTTGGAATTTCAGGGTTCGCTTTAAATAATCCGGTAT